>JAGQPK010001090.1 GCA_020426755.1 Planctomycetales bacterium | reverse complement strand
TAAGCGACGGGCTGCCGTATCAGCCCGGCCGACCAGCAGATCGGCAATCGCTGCCGGATCACACTGCCATTCCTGACGAATTACATCCGCCAATTCACCGCGCACGAGATAGTCGCGGGCCAGCGTCTCGTGAGCCGGCACGCCAGGCAGCGACATGTCTTCGATGATGTGGCAAAACGGCCAATGCGCGACATCGTGCAGCAGGCTCGCCAAGATAAGCTGTTCCGCATCTGGCACGGAGATGATTTCGGCAAAGCGATCATCCCGTGAAAGCTGCGCGATCCATGCCAAGCACAAACGGTAGACGCCCAGCGAATGCTCGAAACGCCGATGATGCGCGGCCGGATAAACGAGCGACACGAGGCCCAACTGCGAGATCGACGCCAAGCGACGAAACGCAGCCGTATCGACGACACGGCGAACCCGCGGCGTGATGGGAATGTCCATCTCCGGCGGAATTCGGATGAGATCGCGGCGCGATTCCAGTCCTTGGATTTCCGGTATCTCGTTCAGTGACTGTGACATGTCAACTGCGCGCCGCGCTCCCTCAATAGATTGGCATCCCCATCAGTGCTCGCAACATAACGGTGATCAGCACATAGATCCCGCAATGCATCACGCCGTTCGTGTACTCCAGCTCAAAGCAGGCCATGGAGACAAGTCCGCCGATTGCTAACACAACGGGCGCGATGAACACCAGATGAAACACTTCCAAGTCCCCTTCGAAGAGCTGCACCTTCACGTAGTAGTAAGCGCCCCACAGCAGTGCGTAGACGAGTCCGCAAATCGCCGCGCGGACCCACAACGTCACGCCTCGATGCGGCTGCAACTCGGAGTCACGCAAGAGTGCGTAGCCGGCCACAGCAACCGGCGGCCCTAACAGCACGGCACCAACAGCCAATATCCAAGCAGGAACGCCATCCTCGCCACTCATCACTTTGCCAACGACAAATGCGGCCGCGATCGTCCCGATAACTGCAGCGACGATTCCCGCGATCACGACGGGCGACGTGTTTGCTTCTTCGCGTTCGATCGGTTTCAAGACCGCTCGCCCGCCGGAATCCTTGGGGCCGAACTCCTCCGGCGCGTGAATCACGACTTCCTCAGAAGGCTCCGGCACGCGAATCGGCTTCTTGCACTTCGGACAAGGCCCCGTTTGACCGGCATACTTCGCGCTAACTTTGAAGCGCGCGTGACAACTGGCGCAGATTACTGAGATTTCCATCGTTGGCTCAACCTTCACCCGAGAATCCCGATGGGACGCGGTTTCATTCTTCAAATAGCAAACTTCTCAGCATAACTCAGGCCGTGCCGAGGTCCCAGGGCCGCCCGTCGATTCCTCCGGCGGCATCGAACATCAATAAGGCTTCGCGTACTGGCCGAACGTCATGCACGCGGAGGACTTGGATGCCGCGTTGGGCGAGGGCCAATGAGGCGCCGATAGTGGCATTGGTCCGGTCCGCCTCCGTATTCCCGAGTACTTTGGCCATAAAGCCTTTGCGCGAGTGCCCCACGAGCAAGGGACAACCGAGCGAATGAAATTGTTGACAGGCGGCCAATAGCGTTAAGTTATGTTGGTGCGTCTTGCCAAAACCAATACCGGGGTCCAGGCAAATCCGTTCGTGAGCGATACCGGCAGTCAGCAGTTGATCACGACGTTGGGCGAGATAAGCGTGGATCTCCAGCACAACGTCGTTGTAAGTTGGCTTGTCCTGCATTGTCTGCGGTGTGCCCTGCATGTGCATCGCACAGACACCTGCTTGATAGCTGGCAGCCACGTCGATCATGCGAGGATCACCGGCCAGACCCGTGACGTCGTTGATGACTTCCGCGCCGGCTTCCAGTGCTGCAGCAGCAACATCTGCCTTGCTGGTATCGATCGAAATCGGCACCTCGGTCACCGCTCGGAGCGCACTAATGACCGGCACCACACGGCGCAGTTCTTCGGCCACGGAAACGGGCTGTGCATAGGGCCGGGTACTTTCGCCACCGATATCCAACAGGTCCGCGCCGTCATCAATCAGTTGAGTCGCGTGATTGACTGCGGCATCCACAGC
>JAGQPK010000108.1 GCA_020426755.1 Planctomycetales bacterium | reverse complement strand
ACGAACTTGAACGTCTGATTGACAGCTACGTCCGCGCAGCTCACCTTGCCTACAAGGTCGGTTATCAGTTCGTTGACGTCAAAGCGTGCCATGGTTACCTGCTGCATGAGTTCCTCAGTGCGCGCACGCGGCCGGGGCGATTCGGCGGCGATCTTGATGGCCGCTCGCGCGTGTTACGAACCGTGATCGAACGGATTCGCCAAGAGTTCCCCGAGCTGGCCGTAATGGTTCGACTAAGTGTGTTCGACACGTTGCCATTCGTAATGGGCGACGAACATGGCATTCCGATGTCGTGGACAGGCGACTATCCCTACGGATTCGGGGTCGATGTGCGCGACCCGAGCCAACTTGATCTGTCGGAACCGATTGAATTGATCCGTCGTCTGCACGCCTGGGGCGTGGTTGCAGTGAACATCTCGTGCGGCAGTCCTTACTACAATCCGCATGCTCAGCGACCAGCCATCTTTCCACCAAGTGACGGCTATCGTCCGCCGGAAGATCCGCTGGTGGGCGTTGCGCGTCAAATCCATGCGGCCAAAATCTGCAAAGAAGCGGTCCCAGAAATGCCAATGGTGGGCACCGGCTACACTTACCTGCAGGATTACATGCCACATGTCGCGCAGGCAGCCGTACGTGAAGGCTGGATCGACATGGTCGGAATGGGACGTATTGTGTTGTCGTATCCGGAGCTACCCCGCGATACGCTGCTGCGCGGCGAAATGCAGCGCAAACTTGTCTGTCGCACCTTCAGCGACTGCACAACAGCGCCCCGGAACGGCATCATCTCTGGTTGCTTTCCCCTGGACGGCTACTATAAATCACTTAAGGAAGCCGATGAGTTGCGGCGCATCAAAGCCGCGCAAGAATCGTAATGGGCGACAAGCTCGGCAGGCCACTCCGGCGTAGTCATTCATGGATCGTTCGATCGAGTCATCACTTGTCGAGCTGCAGGCGTTGCCTCGCGATCTGTTGCGGCAACACATTGTCGCGGCCGCACTAGATCAAGCGCAACCGGGGCATGAAATTCAGTTGGATGGCGTGCGCGGTGGTGCGATCGCGCTGAGCGCCGCAACGATCGCGCAACGTTTCTCGAGCACTGTACTGGTCGTGTTGCCGCAGTCCAGCCAGATTGACGACGTCGTGGACGATCTGACGCTGTTTACTGCGGAGACGACCGTTCGATATCCGGCCATCGAGTCCCGTCGCGATCAAGAACTTCGGGACAACAATTACGGCGAACGGCTGCGCACGCTCAAGCAACTTCATGCCGCTGATGCACCGCGGATCATCGTGACGTCGATCCAGGCCTTGCTTCAGCCGGCACCTCAGCCCGATCAGATTCGCGAGAGCAGCCGCACGCTACGCGTTGGCCAACGGCTCGACGCAACGACGCTCGCTCGCTGGCTGACAGAAAACAAATACCACAGCACGAGCGCCGTGGAATTGCCCGGTGAGTTCTCCTTGCGTGGTGGCATATTGGACATCTTCGCTGCGGATTGGGAACATCCCGTGCGCGTCGAATTGTTCGACGATGAAGTTGAATCGCTACGATTCTTCGATCTGACCACACAACTCAGCATACAAGCATTAGATGCCGTCGAGCTCACGGTGTTATCCACGACTGACGCCTCGAATGGCTGCTTGACAACACACTTGCCGACAGATGCCACCGTCATTTTGATCGAGGCCCCAGAGGTCCAACATCAAGCGCAGCAAATGATCGAGCGCGCGGAACATCCGGAAGAGTATGTCGCTTGGACGAGTCTCTACGCCAGCTTCCGCCACTTTCGCCAATTCCAGATGGCTGCGCTAGCTGGCGGCGACGATGACCAATTGTTTCGCATGCCGTATGAAACAGTCGAACGATTCAGCGGCGAAATCGGCAAGGTTCGTCAGGAATTGGACCAAGCGGCCACCGATGAACCGGTCTACTTGATTGCCGAGACGGCGGCAGAGATCAAACGACTCGGCGAAATCCTGTGCGACACCTCAGTCGCCACTCAGGGACGTCTGCATTACGTCAGCGGTCGGCTGTCGGGCGGCTTCCGGCTAATTGACCCCGGCTTCCTGATCATCAGCGGCAATGAACTGTTTCACCGTGCGCCGCTCCGCCGCACAACACATCGTCGCGCGCCGAGCCGTGCGATCGAGAGCTTTCTCGAACTGCGTACCGGCGATTTGGTTGTCCACTTGTCTCACGGTATCGCTCGCTACCGCGGACTGAAGCTGCTCGAAAAAGACGGCCATGTCGAAGAGCACTTGGAACTCGAGTTTCACGGCGGCACCAAGATCTTCGTGCCATCCGCAAAAATTGAACTCGTCCAAAAGTACATCGGATCGCGCAAGACAACACCGCGGTTAGCAACAATTGGCGGCAAGAATTGGGCACGCCAGAAAAAGGCTGCCGAGTCCGCCGTCGAAGATTTGGCCGCCGAATTATTGCAAGTTCAGGCCGAGCGAGAAGCGAGTCCTGGCATACGGTTTGGCCACGACACCGATTGGCAGCGCGAGTTTGACGCGGCGTTTCCCTATACCGAGACGATCGACCAATTGGCGGCCATCGAGTCGATCAAATACGACATGGAGGCCGCCAAGCCGATGGATCGCTTGATCTGCGGCGACGTTGGCTTTGGCAAGACGGAACTCGCGATGCGGGCGGCGTTCAAAGCCGTCGACAATGGGTATCAAGTCGCGGTATTGGTGCCAACGACGATTCTAGCCGAGCAACACTTTCACACGTTCGTCGACCGCATGGCGGAGTTTCCTTTTTCGATCGGCAAGCTCAGTCGCTTCTGCACTGCCGAAGAGCAGCGCGGCACGATCAAGGCATTGCGTGAAGGGTCGATCGATATTGTCATCGGCACGCATCGCCTGGCTTCCAAGGACGTTGAGTTCGCCAACCTGGGCCTGCTCGTGATTGATGAGGAGCAGCGATTCGGAGTGGAGGTGAAAGAGCGGCTGAAGAAAGTACGATCTTCCATCGACGTGATCACGCTCAGCGCGACACCAATTCCGCGCACGCTGCACATGTCACTGACCGGTATTCGCGATATCTCGAATCTTGAAACGCCCCCAGAGGATCGCGTTGCCGTCGAGACGCGTGTGACGCGTTGGAGCAACACGCTGATTCGCAATGCGATTGTGCGTGAGCTGGATCGCGGCGGCCAGATTTATTTTGTGCACAACCGTGTCAAAGATATCGAAGCGGTCGCCAAGAAGTTGCAGTTCATCGCGCCCGAAGCCACGATTGCCATCGGGCATGGACAAATGAACGAAGGTGAACTCGAAAAGGTAATGGTCGATTTCGTTAACGGTCATTTCGACATTTTGCTGGCGACGACGATCGTGGAAAGTGGACTCGATATCCCGAATGCGAACACGATTTTCCTGGATGACGCGCATCGCTACGGCTTGGCGGATTTGCACCAGTTGCGTGGCCGAGTCGGCCGCGGCAAACATCGGGGCTATTGTTATTTGCTCGTCGACACTGACAAGCTCGTGACACCCAATGCGGCCAGACGACTGCGGGCCATCGAAGAGTTCAGTGCGATGGGGGCCGGCTTCTCGATCGCGATGCGGGACTTGGAAATCCGCGGCGCTGGCAATGTGCTCGGCACTCAACAAAGCGGCCACATTGCCATGGTTGGATACGAACTCTATTGCCAGTTGCTCGAAGCGAGTGTCCGCCGACTCAAACACTTGCCACCGAAGATCAACGCCGACGTCGACATTGAATTGCCTGGCGAAGCATACATTCCGCGCGACTATGTCCCTGACATGCGGTTGAAGATCGACTTGTATCGTCGACTGGCGCGATCAGTTGGCGACGAGCCGATTGCAGAGATGCGGCAGGAGTTCCTCGATCGCTTCGGCCCATTACCTGAATGCGTCGAACGGATGTTGCGGCTTGCTCAACTCAAGACCGAAGCGGCGTTTTGGCAGCTCGACCAGATCCATCTCGAAGCCCCGTACCTAGTACTTCGCTACACCGATCGCGGCCGCGCGAATCAACTGGTCCGAGGCAAGCCGGGCGAACTTCGCATTGTTGATGAGCAGTCGATCTACACAACTCTCACACCCGACGTGCTCGCTGATGCTGATGCGATCATCGAAACGGCACTTAGCGTGTTGAGTTAGTTCACCTACTCATTCGCCTTAGCTTTCTCAGCGCGTTCGATACGTCCGAAGAGATGCCCCCCCACATTCCCGTGTTGCCAGGTGCCAGCGTATCGGTCGCCGGCGATCACCACACGTGAGTCAAACGTGCCGAGGCCGGGAATGGAAACTTGATCGACGACGATGACAGGAGTTTCGCCGGCCCAACTGACACGTAGCGGCAATGGCACGGTTACGTCACGTTCACCGTAGCGGATCCGGGCTTTAAATAGCCACATCTCCTCGGCCGGCAGCTTGGTAACACTCTCCAGTTCATACCGTTCTTCCTTGGGACTGCCGTTTTCGCCATCGACGGTAAATTGCCCGACAAAGACGCTGCCGGAGAGCTTCGCCGAGAAATCAGCGAAACGTTTTTGCTGCGACTCGTCGACCTTCGGTGCCGCATCGGATTCGGCTGCCGGCGTTGTCGTTGCTTGTCCGCAGACGTTGTTCGGTACTGATATGTGCAGACTGAACAATATCGCCGATAGTATGATCGAGTTGAGCACGACCGATCGTTCAAATCGTAAACGGAGCATGATGAAAGTCCTTTCGATTAGGCTTCATCCAGCGCGAAGTGTGGCGCTGCTGGCCGACACCTACACGAACGATGAAGTTGGGATGGGTCACACGCTTAGCCAATGTTCTTCAAGTATTCTACCGCCAATGCAACTTCGCCGACGGGGTCGGCGGCACCTTCACGCGTTACGGTCAAATACCCATGATAGTTCAACTCTTCGACGATCCCCAAGATGGCCGGATAGTCGACGGAGCCTCGACCGAGTTGCACTTCCAAACCTCGCCCTCGAGCCAGATCGCGCACCGCGTCGTTCGCATGGATGTGAGCGATATGGCGGGACAACACTTGCGTCGCTTCGGTCGCTGAGAAACCGTTAATGATGAGGTTGCCGGGATTGAGATCGACAAGCACATGGCCCTCCGGCAAGGCGTCAATCAAGGCGGCCATATCCTCACCGCTTTCGGTACCGGTTTCCATTGCTAACCAAGCGCCGGCACGCTGGCTGAACTGGCCGATGTCGATCAGCGAATCGCAAAGCCGGTTCCAGCCTGGCGACTCCTTGGCCTCGGGATCGATGGGGCCGACTTGATTGACAACAACGTGGCAGCCCAGCTGATAGGCGAAGCGGAGAGCTTCTTTGGTGGCATCAATGCGTCGCTGGAGATCCGCTTCCTGGTCGTAGCCACGACGAGTTCGAAATCGGACGGCGGACACTTTCAGGTTGTGATCTTCCAACATTTTGCGAAGCTGACGCATACCTGTCTGAGAGAGTTGACTCGGTTTCAGCTCGCCACGCGCATCGATCTCGACAGCGGCTGCGCCCATTTCCGCAATCCGCGGCAGCGCTTGCTTGAAAGGCATTTTGAGGCTGGCAATTTGAACGCCGATCGAATACATGCTCAATCCTGGATTAGTGTTTGAGATACGAACTAGAACCAACGGAGTGGATCCGCCTCGCGTTCACTTGCCCAGGTGTCAACGCCAGACAAGCCTTGGCTCAGTCTCTCCGCGAGCGACTCCATGGCAAATCGTTCGCTCGCGTAGTGGCCCGGCAGGACGAGTGCGATTCCGCTGGCCTCACATTCAAGGCACGCATGAAAGCTGGCTTCGCCGGTGATCAGCACGTCGCACCCCACGCGTCGGGCCGGTTCGGCGAAGGAACTGGCGCTGCCGCAGGCGACCCCAATCCGCGAAACCACTCGTTGCGGGTCACCCACATACTGAAGCCGTTCCATGTTGGCGAAATTGCGAGTTATCGACAGGACCCATTCCAATGTCATGGGTGCGGCCAGTTGCCCCCAACGTCCGCTGCCTGGACTCAGTGTGGCGTCCGAGCTGGGCAGCAGCGGCTGAATTTCCGTCAAGCCGTATGACTCGGCCAATTGCTGGTTGATGCCGGTAACGGCGGAATCCCAAGCCGTATGAGCGCTATAAATCGCGATACGATTACCGATCAATTCCCACAGTAGGCGGCCAACTGTATCGGCAGTCGTGATTCGCTTCAGGGGCCGAAAAGGCATTGGATGGTGCGTGACGATCAAGTCGGCTCCCCGCGCAATCGCCTCGGCAGCGCTGGCCGGGGTCACGGTCAAGCACGTCATCACTCGCGTCACATCCGCATCCGGCTGCCCGACCAGCAGGCCCACGTTATCCCAATCTTCGGCGGTCGCGGTCGGGGCAAGAGATTCGAGAAACTCGCAGATCGCAGCCAATTTCATATTCGTTGTCGTTCCTGTTCGCGAATTGTATGGACCACATTGTGGCATATCGCGGGCAAGTCATGAACGGCGGATCGACAGTTTCCCACAGAAAGCTCACCGCGCGGCAGTCCTTCGTTGACGCGTGGCAGCAGACTTTTAGAATAGGCGGTTATCGAAGTTCGCCACCCCATTGCACCTCGCGCCGATGTTCGCATGAATTCGCTCTTTCTCACGGCGCTGCCCGTCTACAACGAAGTCGCCCATCTCGACGAAGTGTTGGACCAAGTCCGGCAGTTTAGCGAGCATGTTTTGGTTGTGGACGACGGTTCGACCGACGGCACCAGCGAACGGTTGCTCCGACGTGTCGAACAACGTGGTGACATCCGCTTGGTGGCCCACGCGGAGAATCGTGGCTACGGTGCGGCGTTGGTGTCCGCCTTTGCCTACGCGCGGGCTCACAACTTTGAATGGCTCGTGACAATTGACTGCGACGGCCAACACGAACCGCAACGGATCCCAGCTTTTGTCGGGGCCGGGGAGGGCTTCGACTTGGTGTCGGGCAGCCGCTATCTGCAAAAGTTCGATAGCGATTCTGAACCACCGGCCGGCCGTCGTCGTGTCAACATGCAAATCACCCGTGAGCTTAACGAACGGCTGGGCCTGAACCTGACGGATGCATTCTGCGGCTTCAAGGCCTACCGGGTCTCCGTGCTGGGAGACCTGAATCTTACCGAGACAGGCTACGCCATGCCGCTCGAACTTTGGGTCCAAGCCGCACAGGCTCGCTGGCGAATCAAGGAGTTTCCGGTACCGCTAATCTATCTCGACGAAAGCCGGTCGTTCGGCGGCGCACTGGATGACGAACAAACGCGGCTCGATTACTACTTTCGCGTGATTGAGCAGAGCATGTCGCGGTGCCGCACGAATGTCGAATCTTGATATCAACCGCGAAAGTGGCGAAATACGCGAAACAAACTCGACGCGATTTTGGGAACCGACACACGACCAAAGGCCGCCAAAGCGCACTGAACTTCTCCGCCATTTCGTTCTACGCGTACTGCTGAGCACTACGTTAACTTTCGCGTACTTCGCATGTTTCGCGGTTACTCTAGCACTCGCTTGTTGTCGCGGTTGCTACGAGCGTTGGCCCGCGCCGACGTTGGCGGGCAGTCGGTATTTTGTCGAATGTCCGAGTGAAGTGGAATACTTCGTGGTCGACTCCGCCGGTGAAACGTTGGGAGTGAGCAATGCAGCTTCGCGCAGCCATTCCAGATGTTGTCGATACTCGCGCTGTTCATCGAGATTCAGCGAAGTTGCATGATCCGCATTCGTCAATTGCAGCAGCCGATGCGGCGCCGCAAAGTTCTGGAACACTTTATCCTGGTAGTTGGCCGGAACGGTTTGATCTTTGCGTGAGCTAATAAAAACTGCCGGACAACGGATTTGCCGAGCGTTTCGCACACAACAGAGTTGGCGCGGCACTTTTTGAGCAATCAGCATTGCCCCTAGCCACAGATTCCACCAACCATAACGACCGACAATCAGATGTCGCAACGGCGGTGGATTGCGCAGGATTAGACCGGCGATGGGAAAGTTCGCTGCCAAATGCATGGCAACGGTTGTGCCGAGACTGTTTCCCATAACGACAATCGGGCGTCCTTGTGCCAGTCGAGCAGCCTCAAGATAGACGGTTCGCGCAGCCTCTGCCAACGTCTTGACACTCGCTGGGCCAGTACTACCGCCATACCCGGGCGGATTGACTGCCCACAGCTCAGCGCGAAGATCCGCCCAACAGTCCATTGGATGGTACGTCGCGCGCTCAGCGCGACCAGCAGTTCCCTGAAACTTCAAAACGAACAAATCGACTTCATCAAGGTGATGCGTGCCGACCCGCTGCGTCCAAACCTCCAGCGATCCCTTGCGGAAAGGTACCAGTTGACGCTCTTTACCGACGGCATTGAGAGGATGGCGAGTCGGGCGCAGAATCAGCTTGTCAGCAATCTTCTGGGCAATAATCGTCATGGCAAACCTGTTTACCAGGAATGGTTGAGTGGACCGAGCGGCCCATCTTCCCAGTATACGGCAGCGTCGCGGCGTTGGTAAAGCGCCCCCCTCGCCTGAGGAAGACCACCGCGATCGCCGCGGGGTCCCTGACAGATCAGACAGGATCTGTGATCCGTCGGACGAAGAATCGACGCCTAGTGGACCCGTTGTCCCGGCTGAGCGCCGGATTCGACGCCAAGCAGAAAGACATCGGCGCCGCCCGGGCCGCTGGCGACGACCATGCCTTCGCTCAAGCCAAACTTCATTTGACGCGGCGCCAAGTTGGCGACCATGACGACCAGGCGCCCGATGAGTTGCTCGGGCTGATACGCCTGTTTGATGCCAGCGAAAACCGTGCGACGTTCGTCGCCACCGAGACTCAGCGTCAGCTTGAGCAGCTTGCGAGCTTCCTCGACATGCTCGGCGTTCACCACACGAGCGACTCGCAGATCGACCTTGGCAAACTCATCGATCGTAATCGTCTCTGCCAACGGTTCGTCACGCAATGGTTGATCGCTGTCTTGATGTGCCGCATTCGTGTCGGCTGCTGGAGCGTCGGTAGGTTTACTGTCTTCGATCATTTGGGCCACTTTCTTGGGATCCACACGTTGCAGGAGATGTTCAAACGGATTGAGTGATATGCCCTTCAAGGGCGTTTGTGATTGCGACCAACTGACAATCTCTTGTCCCACTAACGTCGCCGTTTTTCGCGCCAATTCCGGCAAGACGGGTGACAAGTAAATGGCAAGCTGCCAAAACAGATTCAGTCCCACCGTGCAAACGTCGCGAACGCGGTCCACTTGGTCAGGTTGCTTGGCCAAGACCCACGGCTGTTGGCTGTCAATGTACACGTTGGCACGATCCGCCAACTCCATGATGAGTCTCATCGCCTTGTTGTAGTCGGTTGCTTCGTATGCAGCCGCGATCTCCTGGCCCGCTTCGGCGGCTCGCGCGAACAACCCGTCATCATCGGGGTAGGCAGCGGAGAGTCCAGTTTGCTGGACAAACTTTGCCGAGCGGCTAGCGATGTTGACGACCTTGTTGACCAAATCGGCGTTCACCTTCGTGACGAACTCATCAAGATTCAAGTCCAGATCGTCGGTGCGTGGCCCAAGCTTCGACGCGTAATAGTAGCGCAGATAACTCGGATCAAGATGCTCCAGGTAGGTAGCGGCCATCACGAAGGTGCCGACACTCTTGGACATCTTTTCACCACCCACCGTCAAGAAGCCGTGAATATGCACTTTGCGTGGCAAGGTGTAACCAGCAGCCTGCAACATGCCCGGCCAGAACAGTGTATGGAAGTAGGTAATATCCTTACCGATGAAATGGTGGATCTCGGTATCCGCGTCACGCCACCACGTTTCAAACTGCTCGCCGTGACGCTTACACCACTGCAGCGTCGAGGCCAAATACCCAATTGGAGCATCGAACCAAACGTACCAGTAGTTGCCCGGCGCGTCGGGAATCTCAAAACCAAAATACGGTGCCGGGCGTGACACATCCCAATCCTTGAGCGGCTTGCGCCCTTCTTCGGATCTTGGGTCACCCAAAAAATGGCCTCTCAAGTAGTTGGCGGTTTCCGGTTGCAGATGGTCCCCCGCCTGCGTCCAAGTTTCAAGGAAGTCGTGCAACTGCTCGAGCTCAATAAACAGGTGAGGTGCCGAGCGCACTTCGGGTGTCGACCCTGAAAGCGTGCTGCGAGGATCGATCAGTTCGGCTGGCGTGTAGGTCACACCGCAGACAGAACAGTTGTCGCCGGGTTGGTTAACAGCCCCGCAACGCGGATTCGGACAGGTGCCACGCACGAAACGATCAGCCAAGAACGTCCCCGCTTGCACATCGTAGAGCTGCGCGACATCACGTTCCTTGACGAGCCCCGCAGCACGTATCGCGCGCCAGAACTCGCCGCACAATTCACGATTCTCATCGCTGTTCGTGCTACCGTAGTTGTCGAACGACACATCAAAACCAGCGAAGTCCCGTTCGTGTTGCTGCTGCATCTCGGCAATCAGCGCCACTTCGCTCCGTTTCTCCTGCTGCGCCCGAATCATGATCGCCGTGCCGTGCGTATCATCAGCACAGATATAGATTGTTCGGTGACCGCGCAGACGCTGGAAGCGCACCCAGATATCCGTCTGGATGTATTCGACCAAGTGTCCCAAGTGAATCGGGCCATTGGCATAGGGCAGTGCGGCGGTGACAAGAATTCGACGTTTTGACATATGGGACTAATCGCTCCGTTCGTGGATTCAACCGTTTTAGTCACAAACGATTGCCAGCGCAGTTGGCGACACGCGCCGGTGATCTGTCACAGCTTGATCTTGGGATTCGCCGAAAGACGCTGGCCGTAGTTGATTCCGATTCGACCCGATGTTAGCGAGCTTCCGCGTTCTCGGTCGAAGACCATCTCACGCCGTGACACAGCACTAGTGGATTTTTTCGCTAGCAGGTTCGCGTGTCGAGACGTTTCCACCGGTCGCTGCTAGCC
>JAGQPK010001089.1 GCA_020426755.1 Planctomycetales bacterium | reverse complement strand
AGGCAATCTGACTCGCACGTCCGTCTGGGGAAAGGCCGAGAGTAACGATTCGCTCCGCGACTTCATCCGAAGCGTTCCGTGCGGAATCAATAATCTCATCCAACTGCAAGTGGACGCTGCGGAAGTTCGGGCCCAACACATTCCAGTGGGCCTCCTTGCCTTGCAGTGCCAGATCGATCAAATCGTAGAGACAACTTTGCAGTTGCTTTACCGTCGTGTCACGCTGGTCGGACTTCAGGATAGATCGCTTTAAACTGGGCATTGTAATTTTCCTTTCCGAATGCAGCCGAACGGGCGGCCGGTTAGGGGATTTATGTTGGCGGGCGGTACCGATGAACGTCAAGGAACTGACCACATGTTGACACTTCACGGCCGCTCGCGAGACGGTTTTAGCTTTGGTTTCGTAACTGTCTCGACGTTGAATACGTTCGCCCACAGCAAAGTCATAGCAGACGCAGGTGCAAGCGGCGTGCCATGTGACATGGTGAGCGGCGTTGTGACTGCTGAGGACGCGGTCATGAGGGCGCAGTCATACGGCTCCAACTGAACCGTGAGCGCAGTGGATGGGCTTCCTTGTTTCGGTGGCCTTGCGGCGCCGATCACGATTGACGTAGCCAGTCGCTTGTCGGCTGCGGGATGTTTGGTCGCGCTGCGCTCAACTTGGTCGGTTGACGAACGAACAGTTGCTCGTTGGTCGGCAGTTCGAAGATAACAGCAGTCAGGTCGGAGGTAACACCGAACTCAACACATGGCGTCGTGTCTGGAAACTCGTCCTCCGCGAAACACCGTTGTACAATGGCTGCCGTACAGCCAATGAGTCTCGAGTGGAGCGCAGGGGGGTGCATGGAATTTGACGAGGTGATGCAGGAGTTGGCGCGAAGAGGCACGCCGCAGACCAAGCAGACTTACATGCGACATGGTGCGCCGGAGCCACTGTTTGGGGTGCGCATCGGTGATTTGAAGCCCTTGCAGAAACAATTAAAGGGGCGGCAGGACGTGGCGCTCGCGCTGTATGCGACGGGCAACTCCGATGCGATGTATCTGGCGGGGCTCGTTGCGGACGGGTCGAAGATGACGGTTAGGCAACTGGACCAATGGGCTAAGTCCGCGTCGTGGCACATGATCGCGGGATGTTCCGTGCCCTGGGTTGCGGCAGAGCATCCGCAGGCCGGCAAAGTTGCGATGAAGTGGACAAAGTCGCGTGCGGAACTGGTTGCGGTTGCCGGCTGGGCCACACTGTCGGCATTGGTATCCGTCGAGAGCGACGATGCGTTGCCGATTGACGATTTGCATGCGCTGTTGAGTCACGTTGAGGAGCGAATTCACGTAGCCGCTAATCGAGTCCGCTATGCGATGAACAACTACATCATTTGTGTCGGGACCTACGTCTTGCCGCTGGCTGCAGAGGCGTTAGAGATTGCGCGGCAGGTGGGCAAGGTCAGCGTGGACATGGGGGCTACGGATTGCAAGGTGCCGGACGCGGCGAGTTACATTATCAAAAGTCGTCGCGGCCAACCTGTGGCGGCCAAGCGAAAAACCGCCCGCTGCTAACCGCCGACTGATGGGCGCGGACTGATGGGTGCAGACTGATGGGTGCAGACTGATGGGCGCCGACCGATAGAGCAATGGTCTGCGAGTTCGGCGATCCATTTATTGTTTGTTCGCAGCCGGCTGAGTTGCATCCGCAGATCGTGCGTCCGAGATCAAGAGCAGGTCCGTGTGGCCTAGCTCGGCCGAGTTTGCCGACTCCACTGCGATAGCCGGCTCCACTGCGGTTGCTGTTCGACTGCGGTTGCTGTTCGACTGCGGTTGCTGTTCGACTGCGGTTGCTGATCAGGCGCGTAATGGATTCGAACGCATGGGTGGTTGGGCTGAGCTGAAGGGGCTGAGCACGGACGAGCGGAGGTCTCTAGGGCGAGTGGGAGGACTAGGCCGCATGATGCCGATAGATTGCGGATTCCCCGGGCTCCTGACCTCCCTTGGGCGCGGAATTTGTAGGCGAGAGGGCTTGAACGTTTCCGCAGATCGTTGTACAAAATCCCTTCCTTCGCACGTGCAAGC
>JAGQPK010001088.1 GCA_020426755.1 Planctomycetales bacterium | reverse complement strand
CAAGATGAACAGTTCCCATCCGCGCGTGCGAGCGGCGCAGGCGGCCGAGGCCGAGATCCGTCAAAACTTGCACGAAGAGTTGGAAACGGCAATTCGCGGCGTCCAAGCAGAAATCACGGTCACAGACGCACTGATCGCCACGCACGAAAAGCAACTCGCAGATGTGCAGAAGCGATTGACACAATTGGCATCAATGCGTGCCCGTTACGAGAACCTCGTCGCCGACGTGCAAGATCGCAATTCACAAGTCAAAGAATCCCAGCGAGCACTCGCCAACGCACGGGCGAGCTTGGAGGCGTCGGAAAAGTCATCTTTGATCACGTTCGTCGATCGCCCTGATCCAGGACAAGGGCCAGTGGGTCCAGGTCGCTTGATGTTGATGATGGCTGCCTGGTTCGGTGGACTCAGTTGCGGACTCGGCTGCTTCTTCTTGTTGACGCAAGGTGCACCTGTCGGCGGCGTCTTCGGGCGTCGTTCGTCAGATCAAACGGCCGACGCGGGACGAACCGCCGGTCGACGCTCGAGTGATCTGCCAACGGTAGCGTCGCCGCCCAGTGGTCGACGTGCCGCAGATCGCGTAGAGCCGGCACCCACTCCGGAAAAGATCGTGCCGCGCCGACGGGCAGAAGATCCTGCCTCCTTCGACCGCCGCCAGAATTCCCCACCGTTCCCCACGTTCCCTGTCGATCCGACCACTCAAGACAACACGGGCACGCCGCTCGGCTCATAGTAAATTCGCCGAAGTCAGCGTCGTCGATAATCTAGTCACTCCACCGTAACGCCAACCAAAGGTCGCGTGCTACGGCGAAACTCTTGCGTCAACTGCCAACACGCTGACACACGCGACTTCGAAGGCCCTAGTACAAACGATTGCCAGGCTGTAGATTTTGATTACTCCACCGATGACCACAACTGAAATCAATCCATTCCCCATGGAATCAACGACCTTGCCCCGCGTGCGAATGTTCGGCATCGACATTGACTTAGTCAACATGGACGATGCCATTCAGCAGGTTGTCACGTGGCTGAACGAGCCGCACGACGTATGCCGATTTGTTGTCACACCAAACGTCGACCATGCCGTGATGGTCCAGGAGCACGAAGGTCTACGACGTGTCTATGACGACGCACACCTGGTGCTCGCCGACGGCCTACCGATCATTCTTGCGTCGCGTCTTCTCAAGAAGGGTCTGCCTCAACGCGTCGCCGGCTCAGAGCTTGTTCCATTGCTGATGGAACGCATGCCGCGCGAACGAAAACTGCGAGTCTATCTACTCGGCGCCGGCCCCGGAGTTGCTGAACGAGCAGCGGCGAAGATTGCCGAGCAATGGCCAGGAGTGCAAGTTGTCGGCACCTACAGCCCGCCACTCGGTTTCGAGAAGGATTCGGAGGAGGAAGCGCGCATCTTGCAGAAGCTCCGCGAAGCAGAACCGGAACTGTTGGTCGTCGGACTTGGCGCACCGAAACAAGAGCTCTGGGTGCACAAGCACTTTCATGACATACCTGCCAAAGTGGCTCTGTGCGTGGGCGCAACGATCGATTTCATCGCAGGTGAAAAACAACAAGCACCCGTCTGGATGCGACGCACCGGTCTCGAGTGGTTCCACCGCATGATGAGCGAACCGCGTCGGTTGGCCAAGCGCTACGCTAAGGACGCCTGGATTTTCCCTCGACTCGTCTGGCGCGAATGGCGCGGCTGGGCGCGGTGATTGGCCTCGATTTCTGCACTAAGTTCGCCGTAACGCGCTAGCGTCGGTTTGTCCTGGCAATTGACTCCGACCTCAGCGAGAACCGCGGCAGGCGTCTTTCGGCGAACCCATGTGCGTTGCGCGCACTGTACGTCAGGGATGGGAGAGGCGATCCGGAAACCAGTCGCTTCGATTTTCACTTCCCGCCCATCGCAGCCAAGATCGCTGCGATCGTTTCTGGAGCAGGCTTGAAGTTGCCAGGCCGATAACCTTGAGCAATCTTCAGCGGCGTCCAACCGTGCTTATTCGGTCGATTCCAAACGGCTGGATCGGCGCCGTGGTCATGCAAGAATTTCACCATGCGCGGCAAACTCTTGTAGGC
>JAGQPK010001087.1 GCA_020426755.1 Planctomycetales bacterium | reverse complement strand
TGACTTCAAGTGATTGACGGGGAGTTTCACTTCATGGCAAATCTGCTGCGTCTCTTCTTCCGCGTGCTTGGGATGTTTGCTGTCGCTGCCATACCGTTGTCAGCTTCAGCAAGCGAATCGTTTCCGGGCAAGACGTCCGACTGGCACGGCTTCGTCCGACACGACTTTCAAGTCAAGGACATCCCGGTCACGGTCGTACGGCCGCGTGTCGCGTTGGCTGGTCGTCCCTGGGTTTGGCACGGCGAATTCTTCGGTCACAAGCCGGCACCGGATATCGCCTTGCTGGAACGCGGTTTCCACATTGTCTATGTGAGCGTCCCCGACATGCTCGGCAGTCCTCACGCCGTCGCGCATTGGAACGATTGCTACGACTTCCTTGTCAAGCAACATGCGTTGGCGCACAAAGTCGCTTTGGTGGGGCTGAGTCGTGGTGGGCTTTATTGTTACAACTGGGCCGCTGCGAATCCGACACGCGTCGCCTGTATCTACGGTGATGCGCCCGTTTGTGATCTGAAGAGTTGGCCGGGAGGCAAGGGGCAAGGCAAAGGCAGCGAGCGAGATTGGAAGTTGGCAATGCAGCAGTATGGGTTTGCCGACGAGGCGGCAGCGCTGGCGTACGCGAAAAACCCAATTGACCAGTTAGCGCCACTGGCCGCCGCAGGTGTGCCGCTGCTGCATGTCTACGGCGATGCGGACGACGTTGTGCCCTGGGAAGAGAACACCGGCGTGATCGATCGGCGATATCGGCAACTCGGCGGCAAGATTACTCTGATCGCGAAGGCCGGCGTCGGACATCACCCGCACGGTTTGGAGGATTCGACGCCGATCGTCGAGTTCATCGCGCGGAATTCACCGGGGACGCCGCAAGAGTTCGTCGATGCCGCGCTACTACCGATTTGGCGCACATCTCGGCTGACGGAGCCGATGTTCTTTCTCCAGCTCGACCCGTCCGCTCCGCCGACGGCTAAGCTCTTGTTCACCCCCACGAAGATCCTTGCGGTAACCAACGGTCAACGCAGTCAAACGTTCGAACCAGGACGCGACTACGATCAGCTTGGCCACTCAGAGAACCTGACCTTACCGAGTCAGTCACGCATTCCGTTCAAGACGTATGACGAACTCTATCCATTGGCAGACAGCACGACACCGCAGATCGGCCGTCAAGCGGGTGACAAGTCGCGAGGGATCTTCTTTGATAACGGCCACGGTTACCACGACTTGCAAGCCTCGGTAACTTACGAATTCGAGCCCGGGGCCTGGCAGCAGCCACGTCCTATTGTCGAAGATAGCGCGCTGGGACGAACACGTGCAAAGTTGCGCAGCGGTGAGCCCTTGCGAATCTTCTTGTGTGGCGACAGTATCTCGGAAGGCTACAACGCATCAAAGTTCACGCAAGCACCCCCGTACTGTGCCGCGTACGGCGAGCTGGTCGCGTTGGCACTCGCACAACACGCGGGTAGTCCGATCGAATTCCGCAACTTTGCGGTTGGCGGATGGAGCACCAATCAGGGGCTGGCTCACTGTCGCGAAAACCGCTTGGGATCGCAACAGCCAGATCTCGTGATCATCGCCTTTGGAATGAACGACGTCTTCCAACGCAACGCAACGAAGTTCGCCGAGAACATTGCGGCAATGATGGGTGACATCCGTCGTGAGTCACCGGACACCGAGTTCCTGCTTGTTGCTTCGATGCTGGGCAATCGCGAGTGGGGAATTCCGATTGAGCAATTTGCGCTGTATCGAGACGAACTGCGCAAGCTCGCGTCAGCTCAGGTGAGCATCGTGGACATGCAGACGCTGTGGGAGAAGCTATTGACGCGCAAGAGCTACTATGACCTGGCGGGCAACGGCGTAAACCATCCCAATGATTTTGGCCATGTGCTCTATGCTCAGTGGATTCTGGTGCACTTGCTGCCGGAGTTGGCTGCGGACGAGTGACAAGTGGTGGCCTACGAGAGATTCGTGAGCAGCGAGCAACGGTCTTGCCCAACGGAAAACGCCACGCGACTGTGTCACGTGGCGTTTTGATTGTTTCAATTCTTATCGCGATCTAGTGTCGCTGACAATTACATG
>JAGQPK010001086.1 GCA_020426755.1 Planctomycetales bacterium | reverse complement strand
CGATGTGGTGCTGAAGGGCGGGATGAAGTAGGTCAAATGACATGGCACGATATCTCCCTTCATAGATCGAGTTCGATATCGTCCACGTCGGACGCTGCTACGTTTTGACGCTCGACGGAATTGAGTTCCGTATCGGCGATCGTCAGCGAATAGTCTTGCCGGGGGTCGAAGTCGTCGAATTGGTCAACGCGATCAAGGACATCACCGACGAGTTTTTTCAAGAAGATTCGTGGGGCGATACCGACCTTTCCACCAAGCTTGCCGGTCACGGCGGCTGCCAGATCGCCAATGTAGTCGTCGTCGCAGAATGAGCGAATGCGCTCAGGTGAATCGGAATGCTCAGCGTAAATATCGCGGACTTTTTTGCCGACCGTGCTCAGGCGATCTAAACTGAACGCCGGCAATCGAATCTGGACAGCTCGTGGGTTGTCGAACTTCGCGTCCGTGTTGAAATCGACGTGCAGCCGCTGAGCGAGCGGTTCCAGTCGCTGGATTCCTTGTGGGCCTTCGTAAAACGCGGGCGTTCCCGTTATCACTAGGTAGAGTCCGGGAAACCGACCGGAAAAAACTTCATCAACCAGTTGACGCAACGCGTTCAGGCTTTTGTCGCGAACGTCGCTCCGTACTCTTTGAATCGTCTCGACTTCATCCAATACGACCAGCAGGCCGGCGTACCCCGCATCTCGCAGCACGCTTAGTAGTCCCTGCAGAAAGTTGAATGCACCGAAGTGGTCAATGTCGCCTTTGACACCAGCTGCCCGTTTCGCCGACGCCGCCACATTCGGCTGCCCCGCCAACCAAGCCAGTATGCCATCGGCATTGGCTGAGTCACCTCGGCTGAGTGCTTCGCGATAGCCTCTCAGTGCAGTGCTGAACATTGGAGCCTTGGCGCTTACTGCGGAAAGTCGCTTTTCGAGCAGTTCGTTGGTCAGCTCCATCAATCGTTCACTGTTGTTCGGATCGATCCCGCCTTCGGCCAAGACGTCCTCTTCAAGCGTGTAGAGCCATCCGTCGACGATGTTTCGCAACGCGCCTTGCGGCGTGTCGGCAGTTGCTAATCGTTCCATCATCCGACGGTAAACCGTTTCCAAGCGATGCAAAGGTGTTTCTGTTTCCGAAACTTGCACCTCTGCGGTAGCAAAACCACATTTCTTTGCTCGTTCGGCGAGCCAACGTGCAAAGAAAGTCTTGCCGCAGCCATATTCGCCGCGGATCGCCTTGAACAGCCCGGAACCACCTCGGACTGTCTTCAGTTCGTCATCAAGCGTCGGCTCAAATCGCTCCAGGCCTGTCGCGAGCGCATCGAGACTATGCTGCGGTACCGTGCCTCTCCGCAGGGCGTCGATTATCTCTTGCCGTCGTTGTGGACTTACCATTTCCTTGCCTTACGTCAGACCGAATTGTCGGCACAGCAGCTCACGGTCAAGCTCGACAGATTCGGATGAGTCGTCTGTGATGAGAATTGAATAGCCTTCGACATTGACGACACGTTTCACAGCGGCCAACAGCAGAGGCAATCGTTGGGGTGGCAACTTGATTTGTCGTGCGAGAGCCACCAGCGTCATCTTTCCGCCTTGCATGTGTAATGCCAGAAGGAGCGACTGAATAACATCGTCCGCAGGGGGCTTTCGTCCCGCGAGTTTCTTCTGCTCACCGTAGACTTCGGAACGGAAGAGCTCCTGAATCCAGATCGGCCCTTCGGTTTGAATCGGGACTTCTTCAACGGGCGCAGGCTGCTCGGGTTCATCAAGGTCAAACAGTAGTCCGGCCTTTGGCTTCTCCGGTTCTGGCGCCGGCGCCTCGATATCGAATGGCTCGGCCACCGGCTCGTTGAGTGGTTCAAACCACCAATCCGGCGTGTCGGAAGTGGGTTCGACCCAACCGTCCGGCAAGTCATCTCGATTGGACAAAACAGCCATCGGAATCACCATTTCCTGCAGCGTGATCCCGCCGTGGTACCCGTTCTTTTTCATGCTGTACCGGAGCTTCTCAGACCAGGGGGCGATCATTTTGTTCGAATGAGGTCCTCCCGGCGCTAGAACTCGAGCTCCGGTGACCTCTATCTCGCCTTCACC
>JAGQPK010001085.1 GCA_020426755.1 Planctomycetales bacterium | reverse complement strand
AAGTCGGGTCCCTTTTGAGACTTGGGTGCTGCCGCGCAGTCATGCTGCCAAGTTCCAAGATACTGCGGACGCGGTGATTGACGAACTTGCCGAGGTCATGCGGCGCATGTTGCTGTCGCTGGAAGCTTGCTTAGGGCAGGTCGCCTACAACTATTTGTTACACACGTTACCGTTTAACTCGTCCGATAAAAGTCTTTATCACTGGCACTTCGAGATACTTCCTCGGACGAGTCGCTTGGCGGGATTGGAGTGGGGAAGCGGTTTGCTGGTGAACACTGTTGATCCGGATGAGGCGGGTAGTCGCTTGCGTCGGGCGACCTTGCCGACTTCGTGAAATCTGCGGCCTAGAAAAGCTAGACAATTCTGGCGGTTCATGCCGATGCACAATGCTATCACTTGGCAGCGACTGTATTGAACGCGTCGCAAACATCTATCCCGGCACCTTCACGACTGAATCACAATTAAGATGAATCAAACGATTTACCTCTGCTTGGCGCTCCACAATCATCAACCGGTCGGCAACTTTGATCATGTGTTCGAGCAAGCCTATCAAGACAGCTACCGACCGTTTCTGGATGTGTTCGAACGGTACGAGTCACTCAATATTTCATTACACACCAGTGGTCCCTTGCTGGAGTGGCTGGATGGCCGGCATCCGGAATACTTGGATCGCGTCGCTCGTCTCGTAGCCGCAGGCCGCATCGAAATCATTGGTGGGCCTTTCTACGAGCCGATTTTGACGATGCTGCCGAGTCGTGATCGCCAGGGGCAGATCCGCGACTACACACGATATCTCGAATCACGCTTGGGTGCTGAAGTTCGCGGCATGTGGATGCCGGAGCGAGTCTGGGAGCAGCAGCTCGTTAGTGATTTGCGTCAGGCCGACATCGAATACACGCTGCTTGATGACTTCCATTTCCGCAACGCAGGTTTAACGGATGAACAGTTGCACGGTTATTACGTTACGGAGGACAGCGGCGACATCGTGCGTATCTTCCCTGGTAGCGAACGCTTGCGCTACACGATCCCCTTCGCGGAACCGCATGAGACAATCGAATACCTGCGTGAATCTGCCGAACGTTTCCCGAACTGCATTCGCGTGTTTGGCGACGATGGCGAGAAGTTTGGTACTTGGCCCGACACGCATCGACACGTCTACGAGGACGGTTGGTTGACGCGATTCTTTGACGCGTTGGTCGAGAATCAATCGTGGATCCGCACCGTCACTTTATCGCAAGCGATGCAAGAAGTTGCACCGGTTGGCAAGGTCTACCTACCTGAGGGCAGCTACCGTGAGATGACCGAATGGGCGCTGCCCGTTGAACGTCAGCAATCCTACGAAGACTTGTCGCACGATATGGCGGACGACCCACGTTGGCCCGAGATTCGCCAGTTTGTCCGCGGCGGCTATTGGCGGAACTTCAAGGTTCGCTATCCGGAAACAGATGAAATGTATTCTCGGATGATGATGGTCAGCCAACGCTTGGAAGATGCACGTCGCCAGGGAACGCCTGACGAGGTGTTGGCACCAGCTCGCCGCGAACTGTATCGCGGACAATGCAATTGCAGTTACTGGCATGGTGCGTTTGGTGGAGCCTATCTGCCTCACTTACGCAACGCGGTCTACAATCACCTGATCGCCGCCGACAACTTGTTGGATCAGGTCGAAGGCGTGCCGAACACGCAAGTCGATGGCGTCGCCGGGGATTTCAATTTTGATGGGCGGCCGGAAGTTCAACTTGAGAACGATCGTTTGAATTGTCTCCTCTCACCAGCTCAAGGCGGTCACTTGTATGAACTCGATGTCCGCTCGATCTGCCACAATCTCGGCGCCACGTTGACCCGTCGTCCCGAGGCGTATCATCGCAAGGTATTGGCCGGCAACCAGGGGCAACAGGGTGATTGTGCCAGCATTCACGACCGCGTCGTGTTTAAGCAAGAAGGTCTCGATCAACGCGTTCAGTACGACAACTACTCGCGTAAGTCGTTGATTGATCATTTCTTCCAAGATGACTTGGACTTGGAGCAGGTGGCGCGAAACCTCGCCGAAGAACGGGGCGAGTTTATCGGTCAACCTTA
>JAGQPK010001084.1 GCA_020426755.1 Planctomycetales bacterium | reverse complement strand
GATCTGGGCCAGGGCTGACGATTTCGGATTGACGATTTCGGATTTCGGATTTTGGAATGAGGAGAACTTCATCACTCAAAAATCAGAAATCAGAAATCAGCTCGCAACACAGCTCGCTTTGTCTTTCCGAGAATTGCGGTCAGCGGCAGGGCAACCCGACGCTAGCGCGTTACGGCGAACTCATCGCAACATTCAACATTAGATACATTAGATATTCAACATTCGATATTCGATATTCGATATTCGATATTCATTCGTCACTCTCTCCGGCTCTCACGCACAATCCGGCACGGGGGTAGTGAGTCGAGGAATTGCTGGCCGTAGTGGCGGTTGGTGACGCGCGGATCCAGGATGACGACGATGCCGGAATCGCGCTGCGTGCGGATCAGCCGGCCGACGCCCTGACGCAGTTTGATGATTGCTTCAGGAATCTGGTAGTCTCGAAACGGATTGCCTCCGGCGGCTCGAATCGCATCCAGCCGCGCTTGCAGGAGCGGCTGATCGGGCACGCTGAACGGCAGCTTCGTGATGATCACATTCTGCAGCGCATCGCCTGGCACGTCGACGCCCTGCCAAAAGCTGTCGGCACCCAACAGTACGGCGCGCGGATCGTCCTTAAAACGTTGCAGCATTTGACTGCGTGGCAGCCCTTCCGCTTGACTGTAGAGCCCCAGATCATATTGGCGGAGCTTGGGCGCCAACTGTTGTGCAGAGCGGCGCAGCGATTCATAGCTGGTGAACAAGGCGAACGCGTGACCATCGGTACGCACAACGTAACGCTCGATCATCCGCGCTGTCCATTCCTCGTATTCATTGCGTTCTTTGGCCGGGTCAGGCATGTCGGTCACCAGGATGACCGTCATTTGCCGTTCATAATCGAACGGGCTACCCACTTGCAATGTCCCAGCCTTCGTCACTCCCAGCCGCGTTTGGTAGAAGTCAAAGTTCTCGCGGCCGGTCGTCAATGTGGCACTCGTCATAATGACGCTGGGGACACGTTGGAAGAGCTGTTCTCGCAGCACGGTGCCAACATCCAGCGGCGCGGCGGCCAGCGTGATTCGCGGATAGCCTTGGCGATCGTACGAACGTTCCATCCAGTAAACGGTGTCGGCCATCTGCTGCATGACCCAATGTTCGATTGAATCGGCCAACGTGTTGATGCGCGCGGCGGCGGCAGTGTAGTCTTGTCGCCGCGTCTCGTCTTCGATCGCTTCACCACGTTCCTTGAGCATGGTGCCGAGCCGATGCATTGGGGCCGTGAGCCGGTTGAGCACCGGTTCAGGCAGCGGGACACGGCCGTTGTAGTTGGTTCCTTGAGCGTTGAACCAATCCAGCAGATCGCCAAAAAACAAGTCTGCTTCGTTGCGGCAGCGGTCGACTTGCTGCTGTGCATTCATGGATACGCCGTCGACCAGGAGCCCCTTGTTCGACTGATCGTTGTACAGCCGGCGCAGGTTGTAATCGATCTGGCTGGAGGTTAATCGTAGTCCGAGATGGCCACCGGCGACATCTTCCAGGGTGTGCGCTTCGTCGAATACGACGGCGTCGTAGTCCGGCAGAATACTGACATCAAGTTGTCGCAGAGCCAGATCGGCAAAGAACAACGCGTGGTTGACGACCAGCAGTTGAGCATTTTGTCCGCGACGGCGGCTACGCTGATAGTAGCACTCCTTGAAAGTCGGGCAGGTACGTCCCAAACAGTTGCCACTGTCGCTGGCAACTTCATCCCACACCACGCCGCTGGGCCGAAACCCCAGATCGGCCAACGACCCATCACGCGTAGTATCGGCCCAGGTAAGCAACTGCGCGAGTTGATCGAAGTCGTCAGGCCGTTGAAACAGATTGCGCGAGCGTTCATGAGCGGCGGCGAGCCTGCGGATGCTGACGAAGTTGCTGCGACCTTTCATCAGCACTGCGGTAAACTCGCGCGGAATCACGCTATTGAGCAACGGCAGGTCCTTCTGCATCAACTGCTCTTGTAAACTGATCGTATGGGTCGAGATCACCACACGGCGAGATTTCTTCTGCCCGTGGGCCGATCCCTGATCCGCTGTCGCGAATAGGATGGCCGGAACCAGATA
>JAGQPK010001083.1 GCA_020426755.1 Planctomycetales bacterium | reverse complement strand
CAACACCCAAAGCCTCGATCAGCCAATCGGGCGGCACTGGCAACATTTGTCGCGCAGCACTCTGATCGAAGTAGTCGTGACGTCCATAATAGACGCCAGGTTCTTCACTGTACTTGACCCACATCCAATAGTCAGTGTCGTTGCTGCCCATGTCGACTTGCGGCCCGAGCAAATTCGTCTCCGCGCGCATGCGAAATCGCTTGGGACGTTCAAAGGCGTAGGTCGCGTCGAGTCTTGGCATGCCGGCGATTGACAGCGTCGCACCAGCCGACTGCACTTGTCGAATGCCTGCGCTATTCGTGTTCACGACACGGATGACTTCCTCGAGTGACGCTTGTGGTTGAAGTACGATCGGTGCAGGATCGTTGATTACCTGCCGACTGCGCGGACAGCTCGCGCCCGTGCTGACGAACAGCGCGAGAAGCATCAGAAAGTGAATGTAGCGAGGCTTCACGAATCCGCCATCCTGGGGCAAGGAGCTAGGGACTAGCCGCTAGGGTCTGGCTCCTAGCTCCTAGCAGCTAGCTCCTAGCCACGACAAATTTTCCTCGACCGCCTAACGGCGGAACTACGAGCACGTCGGAACTACAAACGCGCGGGAACTCCAAAATCTACGTATTGTCGCCGAACAGCAGCTCGGCTAACTCTTGCTGGATTGCATCGGCTTGTTCTTGCGTCGGTGTCGCGACTGGCACGTGGTATTCGGTTTCGTTGCGCGGGCAGTAGATCAGCAAAGCTTCGTTCTGTTCGGCGTCCGTTTCGGATGCCTCCAAACGGAAGATGCGGCGGCGAATCATCAACAAAGCTAGCACGTAGCAGGTCTCCGCCTTTTGCGTGTCCTCCAGCAATTGCGTGAAGTATTCGAGCATGACGTCGCTGGGTGCCCACTGCATCCGGTTGGACTTGGGATCGGGAACTTCGGACTTCCACCAGCCGATGGTCGGTTCGGCGGGGCCTTGCCAAGCTTCTGCCGCGTAGTCTCGGCGCACCACTTGATCGCCTTCCGCGACCAGTTCGGAGTAAAACGCTTCCCCAGGGCGCAATTCGCGGTCCAGCCGCGCGCAGCGTCGGGTGAATTTCTGAATGTCGAAGTCAATCACCTGAATCACTCCAAGTCCAAATCGGGGCGGATCATAGGGCAACTGCGGCCCCGTCGCAAGCCCGCGCCGGCTCAAGGTTGACCGAACCAATTGCCGAGGATAGACTCTTAGAACTCTGAAGCTGCTGGGCCGAAATGCTTGAGTGTGCCGACGCGGCGACGGTCAACAGAGCAACGACAAAGTGCCAGATGGAATTGTATTACAAATGAACAACCTGCTGCGACAGCTCGGTTTGCTGCTCCTTAGCCTGCTTCAGGGCTAGGGGTGTCGAGCGTCGTTATCGGTTGAATGCAAGCACGAAACGCGAGTCACACCCCGGGCCTGAGAAGGTCACGGGGTTTTTTTATGTCATCGTGGACGGTCGGTAGTCACCTCAGGAGTGCGGGGATTTTATGTCATCGACTACAGCACTTGCCTGTTGCCCACCCGCGTTGGCAGCCTGTTTGCTGTCACTCGACCCGGCGCGACTGTTGCTGCGTCGCTGGCTGTCGCGTCTGCCGATTTCGCGCCGCTGGGTTCATGGCACGCGGGCGAAGCTGTTACTACCCGCGCCGGCGCATGGCCGGACACGGACTTAAGACGGGATAAGTAACATAATTCACGCGACCTAAATGCCGCCCGGCAGAGCTAACGGGCGCTACACGATAGAAAGTCCATCTATGTCAGAGCGAAGATTTGTACGTATTTTTGATACCACGTTGCGCGACGGTGAGCAGTCTCCGGGCGCAAGCATGAATTTGGACGAGAAGCTCAAAATCGCGCATGCGTTGGTTGACTTGGGCGTCGACATCATCGAGGCCGGTTTCCCCATCGCATCACCTGGCGACTTTGTGGCCGTGCGCGAAGTCAGCAAGAATGTTCGCGGCGCCACCATTTGCGGATTGGCTCGCTGCAATGATCAAGACATCGATCGCGCTTGGGAGGCGTTGAAGCACGCCGAGCGACCGCGGATTCACGTGTTTCTGGCGACCAGCGCGATTCAT
>JAGQPK010001082.1 GCA_020426755.1 Planctomycetales bacterium | reverse complement strand
GGCCGCGATTTCCGCCTGACCGACGTCCATGGCCGTGTGATCCACGAGCTGTTAGCGTGAGTCGCGTCTCTAAACGGGCGATGGTGTGCGGGGTGGTTCTCGCTAAAGTCGGAGCCAGTCGCCGGGGCAAACTGACGCTAACGCGTTTCGGCGAACTGCTGCGCGGCCAGTGCCTTTTGGCAAACTAGGCGGAGCAATCCGTATCGCTCGTTGCCCCCAGAAACGCCCCTCGCACGGCGTGAGAACACGTTTTCTCCGCGTGTTTACGCAATTTAGCAGTTGAGCTACCAGCCCAGGATGCCAAGTCAAATTAATGAGAAATTTACAAGCGTCCAAGAGATTTGATTGCCTGGACGAAATCCATTGCGTAAGATAAGGGTCCGGAACAGTTTAGACCTACCACACCCAGCTCGGCCATAGCGCCGCGAAGGCTGTCCTATGTCGATGGTCGAGAAGTCGGCTGAAGAGTTTGCTCGCCGCGCATTCGATCTTAATCTGCTAGATCAACGCGAACTGGAATCGGTTTGGGCCGAACTCGGTTCACGTAATGTGTCAGCAACCGATTTGCAGCGAGTGCTTGTGCGCCGCGGCCTGCTGACGAACTATCAGGTCGACAAATTGGCTCGTGGCGACAAGGCGGGCTTTTTCTACGACGACTATAAGGTGCTGTATCTGGTAGGCACCGGCTCGTTTGCTCGCGTCTACCGAGCCGTTCACAAGGATACGGGCAAGGTCGTGGCGGTCAAGGTTCTGCGCAAGCGGTTCAGCGAAGACCAAGCGATGACGGAGCAGTTCATCCGCGAAGGCGAGATGGGTGCGAAGCTGCGGCATCCCAACATTGTGCCAATTTACGAGGTGCATTCGAACCGTCGCAATCACTACATGGTGATGGATTTCATCGAAGGCCGCAATCTGCGCGAGTTCGTCCGAGTTCGTAAGAAGCTGGGCGTCGATGAGGCAATTCGGTTTTCAATTGATATTACGGCTGGCTTGGCTTACGCAGCCGAGCACGGGATTCGCCATCGTGACTTGAAGTTGTCGAACGTGCTGATGTCGAGCACGGGACGGGCACAGCTCGTAGACTTTGGCCTCGCAGCCGTGACGGGTGAAGACACGGATGGGGACGCAGTCAATCCGCGCACCATTGATTACGCGGGCCTGGAGCGCGCGACCGGTGTCCGAAAGGACGATCCACGCAGCGACATCTACTTCACGGGTTGCATGTTGTATCACATGCTGACCGGTCGCCCACCGCTAGTGGAGACCAAGGACCGCACACAACGGCTCAGCAAGACGCGTTTCGAAAACATCCCACCAATCATGCAACTCGAGCCGGACTTGCCACCACGAGTCGCGATGGTGGTGGCGAAAGCCATGGAATTGAATGTCAATCGCCGCTACCAGACCCCGGCGGAATTCTTGGCCGACTTGCGACTGACACAAAAGCGTCTCAGTTCCCCTGACGACGCCACCAACTCGCAGATGGAGGAGGGCACGGATAAGAGCGTCATGATCGTCGACTCGAATCCAAGCTTTCAGGACGCGTTTCGCGAAGGTCTCAAGAAAGTCGGCTATCGCGTGCTGGTACTCAGTGACGCTAGTCGAGCGTTAGACCGCTGCGATACCGAAGAGCGAGTGGCAGATTGCGTCGTGTTCGGTTGCCACAGCCTGGGCAAGAACGGCCTGGCGGCGTTCAACCGCTTCGGCGAACTCGATCGCACCAAAAACATTCCCGCGATCCTGCTGATCGCAGAAAAGCAACGGGGTTTCGTCAAAGACGCTCAGCTCAACGACCATCGCATTGTCGCCAAAATGCCGCTGAAAATGGCCGAGTTCCGCGGCGTGCTGCGACAGCTTCTATCGAGCACGGCTAGCTAACGCCGCTTCAGCGCGGACGAGTACCACTCTGCGGAGTGCGTAGATCCTCGGTAACACTTCACTGGAATGAAGTTGCCATCGGATCTGAGCGTCATGGCGACTCTACGTTAAAGACTAAATCGCAGCGAGGCGCGAAGGCGCAGGGACGCGAGTCATTCCGACAATTCGTCGCGTAGCGACAACATGACGGTAGGCCGGTGATTTAT
>JAGQPK010001081.1 GCA_020426755.1 Planctomycetales bacterium | reverse complement strand
GCACGAGCTGGCTGACTTGAGGCCGCGATCAGATACGGAGGGGGGGACTGAATCTTGAATATCGAATGTTGAATATCGAATGTTGAAGTCTCGTTCCTCGCTCAGGAGTTACCACGAGCTGCTTCAACATTCAGTATTTCCCTGGCGGGGCCAAGAGGCTGATGATGCCGTCGCCGCCACCGACGGCGATCCAGCGATGGTCGTGCGAGAAGGCCAGGGCATACAACGCGGAGCCGGCTGCCCGTTGCTTCCACATCTCTTCCAGCGATTTGCTGTCATGGAGCCTGAGAAAACCGTCGTCCGCGACGCTGGCAATTGTGGTTGAATTGGCAAACTTTGTCGTGTAAATCGGTTGCTTGATACGTAGCGAGATTGCGGCATCGCTGTCGCCACCGCGCTGCCAGCATCTGAGTGAGCCGTCCTGACTTCCTGAAGCGATGCGGTTGCCATCCGGCGAGTAGTCACAACGATAGACGTCGCTTGTATGTCCCACCCATGTGCGGAAAGTGCCGTCATCGCACGACCATACTCTGAGCGAGCGATCGCCGCTGGCGGACAACAGTTCGTGTTGCGTCGGGTGAAAGGCCAGGCCGTAAACTGGGCGTGTGTGTCCGGTTAGTTCTCGCAGGACCTTTCGTTCGCGCGCATGCCAGATGCGAATTGTCGTGTCGCCACCATCCGTGTCACCGCCACCGGATGCGATCCATTCAGCACCCGGCTGATATGCCAAGCTGTAAACGGCATGTTGATGAAGATGCTCGATTGCGATTCGCTGACCGCTGTCCACACTCCACCAGATGACTTCGCCGCTGCCGGTGGCTGTGACGATCTCTCGATCGCCGTTGATAAAGAGCGCCGAGTAGACGGGCGCGTCGTGCTGCAAAGTCGCGCGGACGCCGCGCTGCTCTACGTCCCACACGATTGCTCGGTCATCACCTGCCGCGCTAAGTAGCAGTCGGCTGTCGGCAGAGAAGACCAGTGAGTAGACATTATCCGTGTGTTGTTTCAAACGAATCACGTTGGCGGGAGCAGGTGGCGTCTCGGCCGGCAGCCTGGCTGCTGCCAACAAAACGCCAATGATCGCCGCCGCTAAACGCCAGATGTGCGGCGACCGTGCGCAACGTCGTACACAGCCGTTGATCACTACGGGGTTGCTCCGCCACGAGAAGCGATGGGGCGAATGCGCACGTAGACCTGTGTGCCGGGGGGCGGCGCGAGCGACATGTCGAACCGGACTTTGGGTTTGGGATCATAGATAGGAAAGCGATTGTCCGCGATGATACCGCCCGGGCAATCGCACGGACAAGCGATACAACCTGTACCCGATTTGTGAATCGCACCGCTACCATGGAAAACGAAGTGCGGTGTCCAAGGCTTTTCGATCAACTGGCCATTCACTTCGACTTGCTCAATGACAAAGTCTTGATACGGTTTCTCGATCCACGTGCCGTTGTCAGCTTGCCAGAACACGGACAGCACAACGGGGTCGCCATTAAGATAGTCTTCGGGGCGAGTTTCCGGTTTGAGACCACTGCGTTGCCGACCCTCTTGGATGCTGTAGTGCACGCGCGGGCGACAGCCCAATTCGATCAGGCCATCAAATACCCTTTCAGTTTCCACATCGACCAAAAACACGAAGTATCCGGCCATCTTCGCATCGCCTCCGGCTGCCGTTGCGCAACCAGCGAATGCTTGCACCCGTTCGCCAAATTCATTGATGCACGGCTTACCTTCCGGAAACTGGACTTTTGCCGAGAGGACCAATTCGCGACGGTTGGAATCGACAAACACTTCGCCCGGCTTCGGCAACGTCTGAGTGTCGGCGGCATTTAGGGGCTGCGTCACGATCAATGTTAGGCAGATAGCAAACAACAGACGAAACAAACTACGATCGCTCACGTGAAAACCATCCTCTTCAATCGAGATCCTGAAAACTGGTCTAAGCGTCTCTTCTACATTACGTTTTCTGCAATTCGCCGTAACGCGTCAGCGTCGGTCATCGCGTAATTCACAGCTAGGTTCTTGCACCGAAAGTGCCTGCCAAGCGGTCACGAAGGTCTGCCTACCCGCTACTTCGAGCTCGTGCG
>JAGQPK010001080.1 GCA_020426755.1 Planctomycetales bacterium | reverse complement strand
GATTGGACACTTGCTCAACCGCGATAGCAACGGAAACCAAATTGGGCACGATCGACGCGCTGAGCAACGACAACGCCAGTATTCGAATGCAAACCATTTCCAAGATCCCACGAACAACCACAAATAGGGACTTACTCTCTTCTATTCGGGTGTTTGGGCAAACAAGTCCAGTTGTATCGGCCCGTCAGCTCAAAAAGATTGCAGGTTGATCGAAATACTCTTAAGCCACGTCAGTGTTGCTAGCGTGAATTCGCAAGTGGTTCACCAGTAACCCGGTGTCGCGCAGTTGCGGACGACGACTTAGGTACTTTTGGAGTGCGATCGCGCAGCTATCGCTTTGCTAGAGCGTTTGTCGTGTCGAAATCGTTTTTATCTTGCAACTTGAGGACGACAAACGCGGACGCTGTGCAAGAGCCTGGACTCTGGTCGGTGTTGGAACGTTGGACCTGAAGTAAACCGCTTGGCTTCGTTCAAAAGCGGCAGCTGCGCGGCCGCACTCCAAATGACAGCTGCCGCTGTCGTAACAAACCGAGTGCATCGCAGATATATATCTAGTTCGAGCGATTTGCGATATCATGCGGCAAATGAATCGGCATTGGCAATTCGATGCCCAACGGCATCATCGGCTGCCGCTACGAACACGACTCGAATACTCGAACTGAGATTAACTGTGGAGCACGACCATGATCTTTTCATATTCGCCTGACGATGTCGGCCGGTCTACTGGCCGAGGCCAATCGCGACTACGGAAGGTTGAGTCGCTCGAGTCACGTGAAATGATGGCGTTCGCCGGGGACGCCAACTTCGACGGGGTGTTTGACTCGGCCGATTTGGTGCAAGTGTTTCAGGCCGGCAAATTCGAAACGGAACAAGCGGCAGAGTGGTCCGAAGGCGATTGGGATCACAACGGATTTTTCAACACCAGTGATTTGGTTGCCGCATTTCAGTTGGGTCGATATGGACAGCCTGCGCAACCAAATACGTTCTACGTGGACGAAAACTCACCGCGCGGTACGGTTGTCGGTCGGGTGCAAAATGCGACGGATCTGACGGCACCGGTTGTCTATGAAATTGTGGATCGGCAAATCGACGCTCGACTCCAAGTTTCCTCCGCAGACCATCTTCTCGGTGATCCCGCGGCGCCGGTCGTCTTGATCGAGTATCTTGATTTCCAGTGCCCTATTTGTGCCTCGTACCATTCAGTTCTGCAGCAGCTAGAATCAGACTTCTCGGGAGAACTACTGGTCATTCGCCGCCATTTACCACTAACTGCCATCCATCCCAATGCTCTTGCGGCAAGTTTGGCCGCTGAGGCGGCCGGCATTCAGGAGATGTTCAACGAGTACGCCGACTTGCTTCTCACGCGACAGTCCGAATGGGAAGCTGCTCCAGATCCGAATGTCGTCTTTCAGCAATACGCTTCGGAGCTGCAATTGAACATGGACCAGTTCCGCACTGATCTAGCCAGCGCAGACGTGCTCCGCCGCATTCAGAGTGACATTGACACGGCGTTTGAACTGAACGTCAATGGTGTCCCGGCATTCTATGTCAACGGAAGTCGCGTCGAACAATTGCCATTTTCTAGCAGCGACTTTGAGAGCATCATCGACGACGAACTGCACTTGATCGATTCCGCCTTTGCTTTGAATCGATTGTCGGGCGAGTTGATTGTCTGGGATCCGAGTAAATTAGACTACGAAGCGACTCCGACACAGAACCTGACCGTGCAAGTCACGGATTCTAACAACAACAGCGTGTCCGTCGAGATCACAGTCAATCTCAACGACCTCAATGAATAATCTCGCGGCAGACAGTTATCGCACTCAACGGACTTTGTTCGGCCAGCCTGCGTGAGTGTCTTGTTTTCGCTCGACCTGCAACCGCGTCTTGTGTCGTACGCGATTTGAAGTTCTCATTCCCCAGAAGCTGAAATCCTCGGTTGAAATAAACACTGGACCTGACCCCGCGGAGCTTGTGAGGCAGCTTGACAGGATGCTTCCTTGCCGTCACGCAACACTTGAGAGAGGAACGACCAGACCATGATCGCCGTCTTGTAGATGCCATGAAAACCAAACAGGCAATAAGATCC
>JAGQPK010000107.1 GCA_020426755.1 Planctomycetales bacterium | reverse complement strand
AAGGGCTGGAACGGCGTGCCTTTACCGTGCGGGACGTGATCCGCATGGTGGAGATGGGCGTGCTCGGGCGCGACGAGCGGTTCGAACTGATCGGCGGGGAGATCGTGCCCATGAGCCCGAAAGGCATACGCCATGAGACCATCAAGCAATGGCTCAATGAAAAGCTCGTCCGGCAACTGCCGGACAATCTGCAGACCATTCCCGAAACGACGTTCTATCTTTCCGAAGATACCTTCATCGAGCCGGATTTCGTCATCTATCCGCGTGAAAGCGGGCTGAAGAACCTGTCGCCCGGTACCTGTCTCCTGGCGATCGAAATCGCCGATTCCTCGCTTCATTACGATCTGGGCCGCAAGGCGGAACTCTATGCCGAATTCGGGATCGATGAAGTCTGGGTGATCAATGCCGCGACGCTTGAAACCCGCATCCACCGCGCGCCTGACAATGGCCGCTATGCCTCAGTCACCGACATCGCCAGGGGCGCGTCGATGGAAACCGCGCGCGTTCCCGGCCTTGTCGTCACCCTCAAGGATGTTGCCTGATCCCATGTCTTTCCTGAAAAAACTCTTTGGCGGCGGTGGTGGTGGCGAAGCGACCAGCCATGCGGCCGAAATGCATGAAGGCTATGTGATCGAGCCGATGCCGATGGCCGACAATGGCCAGTATCGGCTCTGTGCCGAGATTCGCAAGGAAATCGATGGCGCGATGAAGACCCACCGCCTGATCCGGGCCGATCTGTTTCCCACCGCCGATCAGGCGGCGGAAGCCGCGCGCTCGAAGGCCCGCCAGGTGATCAAGGAGCAGGGCGAGCGGTTGTTCGGCTAACCACCGAACCTGCGGCGGCCGAAAGCGGCAGCCTTGCGGTGAAGGGGGGTGGAAACCGTGGCGCGGATCGCCTCCTGCCGCTCCTTTCGCTGCTCTTCCTGCAGTTGTTTTTCCGCCTGGCGCCGGGCCAGGTGTTCGCGCCATTGGCGCTGCCGTTCGTCGCGCTCGCTATGGTCCGGCAGGGCATTTTCGGATGCCCGCACCACCTGTCTGCGATGGACCATGGTCTGTTCCATCTCGCCTTCAAATTGCACGCCGGCGAGATTCTTGCTCTGCCAGACCAGTTCGCAATCGGCCTTGATGCCGTCGATCTCGATATGCACGGTGAAACGGCGCGGCAGGGCAAGCGGGTCGAAGAGTTCGATCAGCGCACCATGCTTGCTGATGTTGCGAATGACACAGGGGCAGGCGGCGAACTGACCCCGAAAGCCGATCATGCCGCGCTTGAGGACGCGCATGCGGCGGCTCTGGCGCAGATCCTGCGGGTCGCCACAGGAGCCGCCGCCGTCGCCGTCACCGACTGGGGCGTGATGAAATCATCGATGAGAATTGTCGACGCGTTCGCACTGTGCGACCAGCAGACAATGGCCAAGGTGGCAGCTATGGCCGACCATCGCTTGGCGCACATCGACATCCGAGCCAAACCGGATTGGCCAAAGCAAATACCTAGAACTCGCGACATTCCTCATACCTCGCAAAAAAATTGTGTGACGCTGTCGAAGCGGCGCTGCCCAGCGGTCTCAATCGCCGCTGTTCAGACACTGACAGGCGTGTGTCTTACTGATGCCGCCCCGCCTAGTCGCAGAAGCCGTTCCATTGCCTTAGCAATCGCTTAGAATTTCGAGCCGCTTGATCCTCGCGGCCATGGCACGTTCGTCACAACGCGCGCCGGCAGCGTTCGATTACCGGCCAGGGTTGGCGTCAGACATCATGCCGACTGAGAGCTGTCGTGTTACCGCAACATTCCCCTGAGCGGTTATGCAACAACTGCGCATCTACCACACAACGCGAGCGTCCGTCATGTCCTGGTTTCCCTCAGCAACAACCAGAGCGGAACCGCAGTTGGTGGCGCGGCATTGCAGTAAGTTGCAAAGTGACCCCAAAGCGTAGAAGTTTCACCACGCAGTATCACAGACAAGCAGAACGCTCTATCTACGCCAGCGGCTCGTCGCTGTCCGACCAGTGACAGTCTTGATCGTGACGACATACGTCGCAGCGTTCTCGATCATGCTCGGCGTGTGCCAGACACTGCAGTATGCGATCCTGCATGATGGCATGCATCAACGGATGCAAACCGAGCGGTGCCGTGACCAGCGATTTCACGCCCGGATGTTGCGCTGCAGCGGCGGCAGCGAGTCGCGGGATATCGCTGCGCCAGTGTCTGCCCGGCGCCAGAAAATAGGGAAATACCACCACGGCCGTCGCACCCTGCGCAACGGCCGCAGCAAATGCCTGAGCGATCGACGGTTCTGCCAGCTCCATGTGAGCCGGTTCGACAATCGGCAGCCCTGTAATGCGCTGAAACTGTGCGACGACTTCCAATAACAACTCATTACTCTCGGCACGGCGCGAGCCATGGTCTACGATCACGATGCCGAGAGTTCGCGGGTCATAGCCGAGCGACACCAACGAATCTGGAGAAAACCGATTCAATTCACACATCGCGGCAAACAAGCGATCATCGTTCGGCGACTCAGACTTTGACTCCATCGGGCACTCTCGTCGAATTATTGATCCGAAGCAAAGGTCTGCCGCACGATCTGACTGATTTCCTTAAACTGCTGTGTGCCGGCGCGTTCGCACCACTCAAACAGCGCCGACTCGATCGTCATCAGCGTGACACCGGCCAATTCCATGCGTCTTAAGGCAATTTCGTGATCCAGCTGATTGCGCGTCGCGACGGCGTCAACGGCCAGATAGACGTCGTAACCTGCTGTGACCAGGTCGAGCGCGGTTTGCAGAACACAGACGTGAGTTTCCAAACCAGTGACCAGAACCTGACGTCGGCCAAGCTGCTCAACCTGCCTCACTAGCGACTCGCAACCGACGCAGCTAAATGTCAGCTTCCCAGGAATTGATTCTCCAGGGCCTGTGCCATGACTCAAGTAAGGTTGCAGCCGCGGGCTGGTGGGTCCAAGTTTCTCGGGATACTGCTCGGTCGCCAAGCACGGCACACCCAAGATCTGCGCTCCAGCCGCCAACCGCTGCAGCGTCCACATCAGTCGCTCACGGTCCGGAATGACCGACAACAGCCGATCCTGGACATCCACAATCAACATCACGCAATCCGTTGCCGTCAACAGTCGCGGGCTACGAAACGTACTTGTTTCCATAACAGACAATTCAGCTCCGCCAAAAACCTAGGATGGTACCGGGCCAACAGACGCGACGCGTGCCAAGTTGGACACGGTCGTACGTCACTTTACTCGCAGAGGCGCATCGTTAACAACCGCGCTCCGGCTTCCCAAGCGGGTTCCGTTGAAAATGACCAACAAACTCGCCCCAACGTCCGCGGCAACGGCCATCCACATCGAGGCATAACCGGCGGCAGCTAACAGCAACACGAGCAACTTGAGTCCGGTCGCGATCGCCACGTTCTGCCGAATCCTGCGGCGCACGATACGGCTCAATTTGATCAGATCCACTAGCGGCGTGAGACGAGTCTGTAGCACGGCAACATCAGCGTTCTCGAGGGCAACGTCGCTGGCCGCCGCCCCCATAGCGACGCCGATCGGAGCCGCCGCCAGCGCCGGCGCATCGTTGACGCCATCACCAACCATCGCGCAGTCGGGTTGCCGATCCGCCAATTCTCGCATCAAAGCGATCTTGTCGTCCGGTAACAAGCCCGCCTGCCAGGTGTCAATTCCCAATTGCTTTGCCAACGGTGCCGCAACCGCCGCGCGATCACCGGTCAGCATGATGATTTGCTCAACGCCTAACCGACGCAAATCGTTCAACACTTGGGCCGCTTCGGGGCGAGTTTCGTCACGTAATAGGATCGCCGCCATGTACTGCCCGGCAGATTCGCCCTTCGGCTCGGTCGCTGAGTCCGGCTGTTGCACCAACATTGCCACCGTGCTGCTGGCAAACAGGGGATGCTCCTTTAAAGCCGGGCGTTTGAGTACGCTGGGATCGTCGCGTTCCAGCGAGGTCAGGCTGACGACGCGGTAGGTTCGTTGTGCCACGACTCCTTGGACGCCCAGACCAGGCAACGCCAAGAACTCGTCACACACTGGTACCTCAACGCCTGCCGGCACCGCGGCGCGGATTGCCTGCGCCAACGGATGTTCGCTATGACGTTCGAGCGCCGCTGCCAGTGCCAACAATTCGTCAGCCGACCGATCCACCAAGGGAATGACCGCCGCCATCGTGGGACGTCCGAAAGTCAACGTGCCCGTCTTGTCGAAAGCGATCGTGCGCAAAACGCCAGCCTGTTCCAGGAAACGACCGCCTTTGACAAGCACTCCCAAGTGGCTAGCTCGATACAGACCGGACACAACCGTGACGGGCGTCGACAGCACTAAGGCACACGGACAGGCAATGACCAGAATGACCAGGCTGCGAAAAAACCAGTTGGCGGCAGCTTCCCTCGCCGGTTCGCTGGAGTTTCCGAGCAGATGCCAAGCCATCGGCACGATGAACACAAGCACTGCGAGGGCGACGACGAGCGGCGTGTAAATCCGTGCGAACCGATCGACAAACTGTTCGGCATCGGCAGGCTGGCGGCGAGCCTGTTCGATCAGTTTGACGATTCGCGCCGCAGCACTCTCATCGGGCGAACGCGTCAGTCGAATCGTCAACGAACCGGCGGCACACAGCGAACCGCCCAGCACTTGATCACCGACCGATTTGTCGCTCGGCAGACTCTCACCGGTCAGTGGCGACTCATCGACCGCCGAATTCCCGGCCAATACGACACCGTCCGCCGGAATCCGCTCACCGGGACGTACTAACAAAACGTCGCCAGTCTGGGCGTCGGTCAGCGGGATATCGACTGCAGACCGTTGCGCGAGTGATTCCGTTTCGATGGCAGCAAGTTCGTCGCTCGCTGTTGCCAAGCGATGGACGGTATCAGGCGTGAGTTCAATCAGTGAACGGAGCGCACGACGCGCGCGTTGTTGGCTGGCCGACTCAATCAAGAGCGATAGCCGAAACAGAACGACCAACGTGGCGGCCTCGAAAACTTCCCCCGTAAGCACCGCGCCGCTGGCGGCCAAACTCACCAAGGTGTACATATCCAAGTGTCGCAGACGAATCGCTCGCCACGCTCCTTGCAACAAGGGAGCGCCTCCGAGCACGGTCGCACCAATCGCGAGCCATCGTGTCCATCTCGCGGTTTCGAACGCCGCCAGTGGTGACGTCAAATGGAGCCCGAATGCCGCGAGGGTCAAGATGGCTGCGATCCATAAGCTCGGCGTGCGTGACAGTTCTTGCCAAAAGCCACCCAACGGCCGCTCGACAATTGGCAAACTTGACGTCGCCGGCGCGAACCCGATTTGCGTCAACCTCGCCCGAATCTCCTCCAACTGGACAAGGCGATCGTCGTACTCGACGCGCAGTTCGCGCTGCAAATAATCGGGCTGCAGCGTCCCGATGCCGTCGAGCGATTTAAGACCATTTGAAATCAGGCCGAGTTCCTGCGGGCAATCCATCTGCGGAATCGCAAATGTTGTCCAACGTTGCATAGTCTACTTTCAAACAAGAGTTTAAACCGGCCTTGTTGCCTAGCATTCGACTTGGTCCACAAACGCGGTCGAGCGGATCTTCACTGTATCGTACCGGAAAACGGGCGACGGTCCTTCGCCGACTGGTGTTGGCTACCGAATTTCGCCACAATGAGAGTAAGAGCTGCGAGCGAAGCGTTGGCTGCGAGACTGCCAACGGCCTGTCCGGCAGAGCCGATCGCTGCAGCCGATATCGAATCCTTGTTGAGTTGTGGACCTAGCGTGGCGACGAAAATCCGCTCTACCACGATTTTGACCGTGCGCCGAGGCAATCGCGTCGCCATCGGCGGCGATGGTCAAGTGACACTTGATACGGCCATCATCAAATCGGACTCGGTGAAAATCCGCTCGTTGCTGGACGGCAAGGTTCTGTGTGGCTTCGCCGGTGGCGGCGCGGATGCCTTCGCGTTGCTCGAACGCTTCGATTCGAAGCTGCGTGACTATCCCGAAAATATCCCGCGAGCGGCGATTGAGTTAGCCAAGGAATGGCGCACCGATCGTTCACTTCGCCATTTACAAGCCATGCTGGTGGTGGTCGACAAGCAGCATACGCTCCTGGTTAGCGGCATGGGCGATGTGATTCAGCCGAACGACGGCGTGGTCGCGATTGGTTCGGGCGGCAATTACGCACTTGCCGCGGCGCGAGCGCTGTTGGCCAACACTCAAATGGAAGCTGGCGAAATTGTGGCGGCTGCCATGAAGGTCGCCGCCGAGATCGACATCTATACGAATACGAATATCGTCATCAAGGAATTGGAGAGCACACCGTGACGGCGCCCGTCCCTGCGAAGACCGATCCTCAACCCGTGCACGACGACGCGCTCACCCCGCAACAGATCGTCGCGGAATTGGATCGGCACATCGTTGGCCAACGGGACGCCAAGCGGGCAGTGGCCATCGCGGTGCGCAATCGCTGGCGGCGCAAACATCTCCCAGAAGAACTACAGCCGGAAGTTGCTCCTAAGAACATCCTGATGATCGGCCCAACAGGGGTCGGCAAGACGGAAATTGCGCGCCGACTGGCACGGCTAACCGGTGCCCCCTTCGTCAAAGTCGAAGCCACCAAATACACGGAAGTTGGCTACTACGGGCGTGATGTCGAAAGCATGGTGCGGGAACTCGTCGAAAACGCGATCTCGCTGGTTCGCGTTCGCGAAATGAAAAACGTCGAGGAGGAAGCGGAAAAGAAGGTCACCGAGAAGCTTCTCGATCTGCTGGTCCCGCCTCCCATCAGTGTCGACGTGGGAGGCGATGATAGCCACACGGCCGAACACTACGAACGGTCCCGACAACGGATGCGTTCGATGTTGGAACTAGGCGAACTCGAACATCGTCAAGTGGAATTGACGATCGAACAGAAATCGGGCCCCGTCGTCATCGGTGGCACTGGGATCGAACATATGGACGTCGATCTGCAGGGCATGTTCGAAAAATTTCTCCCCAAGAATGCGATTCGGCGCGAAGTTACGGTCGCCGAAGCGAGGCGAGTTCTATTTGAACAGGCCTGCGAATCCTTGCTCGATATGGAGAAGGTGCACGACGCCGCCGTCAAGCTCGCGGAGAATTCGGGCCTGATCTTCATCGACGAAATCGACAAGGTCGTGGCTAGCGAGTCGCGCGGCAATGACGTGTCTCGACAAGGTGTGCAGCGTGACCTATTGCCGTTGATCGAAGGCACCAGCATTCAAACCCGCTATGGCTACGTGGCCACGGATCACATTCTGTTCATTGCCGCCGGTGCCTTCCATCGCGTGAGCCCCAGCGACTTGATGCCGGAACTGCAAGGCCGCTTCCCCATTCGTGTCGAGCTGAAAGATTTATCCAAAGACGACTTTATCCGGATTCTGACCGAGCCGAAAAACTCATTGACCCAGCAATATGTTGCCCTGATGGCAACGGAAAGCATCCAGCTCACGTTTCAATCAGACGCCGTTGAGGCAATCGCCTCGATTGCCTTCCGCGTTAACCAAACGACCCAGAACATCGGCGCGCGGCGACTTTACACGATCCTCGAACACCTGGTGGAAGACCTGAGCTTTTCCGCACCGGATGTAGATCAAACACACGTGACAATCGACAAAGCGTATGTCGATCAGCGACTGGAAACAATTTCGGAAGATGAGAATCTCAGCCGGTTCATTTTGTGATCCGCCCTCCCTTTTGCTGCGAGGCCTACCATGGCTGATTATCAACTGATTGACGTCGAAACTCGCACCAACGGCGCAGTCGTAGTCACGATTAAGGAAACGCAGCTTAGCACGCTGATCAATACTGAGATGTTACAGTCTGAGCTGCATAGCGTGGTGAAGACGCTGCAGCCCAAAATCTTGGTAATTGATTTCGATCAAGTCCGTTTGATCAGTTCGTCCGCGATTGGCATGTTGCTACGAATTCGCAAGGAGCTGATCGACTTCGGCGGGCAACTGCGACTGTGCCGCGTTAGCGTGCCTGTGGGCGAAATCTATCGCGTCTTGAATCTCGATCAGACGCGGCTCCTGGTTTTCGATACGGTGGAAGAGGCCGTGTTGGCACAAGTCGTGGAATCGAACGAAGTGCGAGAAGTATGGGAAGACTAGCTGGCTCGGCAAGCTTCCACGGTGAGGCGCAAGGGCTGTCGCTATTCATTCGCGTCGCCTTGTTCGTCTTTGTCACAACCGCCACGACTGTCGCGGCACTGACCGGCATCAGCTATTACGCCGCTCGCTGGATCATTCATCAACAAGTAGAACAGCGACTTTACCTGGCCGCGACGCAACGTGCCCATGCGATCGAATTGTACGTGGCACAGCAGCACGAGCGAGTCGAGTTCATTGCCCGAGGCACGCGTCTGCGCCGTCAATTGCGAGCGTGGACACACGACGAGTTGCCAACTGAAACGTTTCGCAATGAAGTGGCGCAGATCTTAGCGGATTCGCGCGGCAGCACAGGCGAGCTGCGCGAGGTGATGGTGGCCGACCGCAGCGGCGTGTTAGTCGCCGGTACCAGCAGTGAACACCTGGGACGAGATATGTCGTTGGACCCGGCCTTTGAGCAGGGTCAGAACAGCGTCTTTCTCAGCGAATTTCGTGATGTCGATGGTCTGTTCCTCACCACGGTAGCAGCGCCAATCCATGACGACGACGGTGAACTGCTGGGAGTCATCTTGGTAACGCTGCATGCTTCCCGATTGATTGATATCCTGGCGGACCCGACGGGACTTGGTCTGACGGGCGAAGTGTTGATCGGACGGTTCGAAAACGAAGATCTGATTCATTATTTATTGCCGTCGCGGTTGGGAAATTTGACAGAGATCCGCGCCTCCGAGGCGGTGCCGATGGCGAAGGCAATTCGCGGGCTACATGGCCACGAATACGCCAAGTACCATGGTCAACCGTCGATGGTCGTGTTTCAACCCGTCAACTATCAGCCTGCTTATCGCCCCTGGGGTGTGGTCGTTAGGATCGCCACGCAAGAAGCGTTCACACCGCTCTACAACCTCCGCCGGATCATCATGCCGCTCGGGTTGCTGTTGCTGATTCCTTCGATCCTGAGTGCCTATTGGCTTGCCAGCCGTTACGCGCGACCGATCATGCGTCTGGCGGAAGCCGCATCGATCTTCGCCAGTGGCAACTTGAAGCATCGCGTCGTGGTCGCCGATCACGGTGAAATCGGCGCGTTGAGCGTTGCGCTCAATGAAATGGCCGAGCAACTAGAGGCCTCCTACGAGGTGCTCGAGAAGCGCGTCGCCGAACGGACAGAGGAACTCGAGCGGACCAACAGCGAATTGGCTCGGTCCAATCGCGATCTCGAACAATTTGCCTACGTCGCATCACACGACATCCAGGAGCCGCTTCGCGCGATCACTGGATTTGCCAAGCTGCTACGCGATCAACGTGCCACACCGTTAAATGAAACAGAGCAAGAGTATCTTGGCTTCATTCTCTCCAGCAGCGAACGCTTGAAGCTGCTGATCGATAACTTGCTCGAGTACTCACGGTTGCGAACCCAGGCGAAGGATCCGCAACAAATCGATAGCCGCGCCGCGTTGGACAACGCGTGCGCGAACCTGCGTTCGGTCATTGAACAACGCAACGCAGTGATCTCGACGCGGGGACTCGGGGCTGTCACTGCCGATCCGCTGCAACTCACCCAACTGTTCCAAAACCTAATCGGCAATGCGCTCAAGTTTTGTGACCGACCGCAGCCAGTGATTCAGGTTGCCGCCGACTATGGCCCGGAGGAGGTGATCTTTTCCATTCGCGACAATGGAATCGGCTTGGATGCCAAGGATTATCAACGCATCTTTACGATCTTCTCTCGATTGCATGGACGTGAAGAGTACAGTGGTACCGGCTTGGGCTTGGCAATCTGTCAACAGATCGTCCAGCGCCATGGCGGGCGAATCTGGGTAGAATCAAAGGTCGGTGAAGGCAGCACCTTCTACTTCACGTTGCCGCGTGGCGAATCCCAAGCTTGACAAACTGGGACAGCTTAGCGCCAATTGTGCGATCCCCGGTTACCCCACGATGCCTCCATTTGCGTGAACGTTCGTCATGTCTCGATTGGTAAACCCCGTCATCCCGACGCGAATCCTTCTGATCGAAGACAGCAATACCGACGCGTTGTTGATCCAGGCGCACCTGAAGAAGGCTGACCCGTCCTTTGTCGTCAAACGCGAACTCAATTTGGCGGATGGACTGGCACATGTATCGCGCGGTGAAACCGATGTCATCCTGTTGGACTTGAATTTGCCGGACAGCGCCGGACTGGAGACCTTCAGCGCACTTTATCGCCGGGCTTTGCAGGTTCCGATCGTCGTGCTCAGTGGCCAAGATGACGTGGAACTGGCAGTGGACGCGGTCTCCCTGGGGGCCCAGGACTATTTGCCGAAGGGCGAAGCCAATCGCAGTTCGTTAGCTCGTTCCGTGCGTTACGCAATCGAGCGGGCTCGCCGTCAACGCGCCGAGCAGGAACTGACAGCCGCCGGTGAAATTCAGCGTCGTCTCTTTCCCCAGCGATCCCCGCATCTCGACGGCTACGATCTCTACGGACGATGTGAACCCGCCAATTCCGCGGGCGGCGACTACTTCGATTACTTCCCGATGGACGACGGTCGCTGGGGCATCGTCGTCGCTGATGTCGCCGGGCACGGTATCGGCCCGGCCCTGATCATGTCGGAAACCCGCGCCATCCTCCGCTCATTGGCCACCACCCACAACGACCCTGGTCAAATCCTGACACGAGCCAACCAGGTGCTCACCGAAGACCTGCACAACAACATCTTTGTCGCGCTCTTGTTGGCGTGCTTGGAGCCGGCAACTGCGGAACTGCAGTTCGCCAGCGCCGGCCACCCCGGCCTGCTGCTCGACCCCAGCGGCGCCGTCGCACAGAAATTCCTATCCGCTGATCCACCCTTGGGTGTGCTG
>JAGQPK010001079.1 GCA_020426755.1 Planctomycetales bacterium | reverse complement strand
TGGCACTTTGGGTTTCAGAATCTCACAAAGGTGCCAACTGATGGCCTCTCCTTCGCGGTCCTCGTCCGTTGCCAGGAAGAGGTCTTTGGATTCCTTCAGGGCCTGCTTGAGTTTGGTGACCTGTTGCTTTTTGCCGGACGGCACGATGTAGACAGGCTGGAATCCCTGCTTCACGTTGACGCCGAGATAGGCCCATTCTTCTTTTTTGAATTCTTCAGGAACTTCCTTGGCGCCTTGAGGCAGGTCGCGAACGTGACCAATGCTGGCTTCCACGACGAAGTTAGGTCCAAGAAACTTCGATATCGTGCGCGCTTTGGCCGGTGATTCGACAATCACGAGCGATTTTTGGTTCGACTCAGAGGACTTCTTGGCCATGATTCACTCTCAACCTTCGCTATGCACGTACCGGTGGGCGTAATCTGAGGTGCTTGGTAAAGCCCGGCAGGCTACTCAGATGTACGCATCATTCCTTCGGCCTCCGCGTACAAACTTTCCATAGCTAGAGAAGAAATAGCGATGGAGTGGTTTGGGGCGGAGATTATTTTTCGGTAGGATATGCGGGGATGTTGCACGTTGCCAATCTCCTTTTGGGATTGAATTTACGGCGTCTATACCTACAATCGTCGATCTTCGCCACCCGTGAGTGACCGTCGACTCGCTCGATGCGAGTTCCCTCTTTTCGAGCTGCGGTTGGCAAAATCAATAATATGCCCGCTGCTGGCTTGTCAAGTCGGTGAGTGACGAACTTGCACAGCGGATCCCTCGTTGAGGAGCTGGATGATGGCCCACGGCCCGATGGCAGTTTTCCGGAAGTATGAAAAGACCCTGCTGGCGGTCTTCGGCGTTTTGCTGATGGTCGGCTTCCTAGTGGGTGGGGTCGTGTCGCAATCGGCTCGTCGGGCTGCGGACGCGAATAATCCCAACCAAGTTGTCGTAGCGATGGCTGGCGACGAACTGCGTGAGTCTGACTTGCAGAATCTCCGCTTTGCCCGACTCCACCTGCGTAATTTCATGCAGGCGGTGAACTTGGCGGCACAACAGCGCGGGGCAACTCCGCAACGCACGTTGGGCATTCCCAATACGGTTTCTGAAGAGAATTTGGTCCAAACTTCGATTTTGGCCAAGCAGGCCGCCAATCTCGGCATGGCGGTCAGCGACGAGGCGGTCATCGATTTTCTGGAGACCTACACCCAGGGAACACTCAACAAGGGCGAATTCGCTCGCTTGCTCCAGAATGCGACTCAGAATCGCATGCCGCAAATGCAGTTCTTCGACGCGATGCGACGAGAACTCTTGGCGCTGCGATACATCAACCTCTATCAACGCGGCATGCTGCCGCCAACACCCGAGGCGGCGTGGGACTACTACGAACGGGTGAACCGCCGCGTGACGATCGAAGCGGTGCCGTTCCCGGCTGAAGACTATTTGGCCAAGGTGTCGGAGCCGAGTGAAGACCAAATCAAAAAGCTGTTCGAGGACGGCAAGGAGCGTTACCCGAATCCGGCGCTGGCAGAGCCCGGTTTTCGCCGAATGAAGAAGGTTGCCGTTCAATACGTGAAGGCTGAGTTCGCACAGTTCATGGACGCCGCCAAGGCGACGATCACTGACGAGCAAGTTCAGGCTTACTACGACGAAAATAAAGAGGTTTTCCGCAATATCAGTATCTCCGACGGGGCAGGCATGGAGGCGACGTCGCCCGACGGCACGCTGCTGCCAAGCGACTTGAATGTCAGCGCACCTGAGGGCACCAGCGATGCCACTGATGGTTTGAACTCAGTTGATGCGGCGGCCGACGAATCCACCGGAATCTCCGAAGCGGCCACGGGCGAAACGCCCGAAACGCAACCGCTTCAGGATGATGCCGCCGATGACGGACCGAAGGTGAATGATGCTCCCGCCGGGGAAGAGTTGACGGAAGCAGTTGCTGATGAAGTTGCTGCACCGGCGGAAGAACCCCAGGATCCTGCGGCTGCTGAGGATGCGGTCGCTGATGAAGATTCAAGCTCAGCGGAAGCTGACGTTGCGGAAACGGGTGAAGCGGCTGCCGAAGCGAGCGAAGCGGATAGTAGCTCGGCCGCGGATACGACGACC
>JAGQPK010001078.1 GCA_020426755.1 Planctomycetales bacterium | reverse complement strand
GGCTACGTAGCCACCCATCGTATTGAGCCAACCCCAGTAGATAAAACGGCGCACGGGTTGTGTCGCGTTCGGATTGTAGTTGCTTCCGTCCGGCCCTTCTTCGTCGTATGGCTCTTCCAGCAGAAATGCCGGACGCGCTGGCTCAGTGGCATAGGCAGCGCGGGCGTACTTTGCAATTGAGTTCTCCCAGCTGTACACGCCATTCAGATTCACCTCGTCCCCAAATGTTGGATGGTCGCTACCATAACTATCGCTATGCCACTCGGCCGAGTAGAATCTGCTCGTTTGATCTGGCACGCTCTTCAATCCGGCGATCAACGCGGCCTCGACCGCCTGCTCGTCATCTTTGAAGTTGGAATAATCCCCACCGAGCATCCAAATCAAATTGCCACGGTGCTGATAGCGCTGGGCAATCCAAGCTCCGTAATTGCGCATCCGTTCCACACCGTTTGCGACCATTTCCTGCATCCAACCCTGTTCGCCTCCGTCGTAGCCAACATAAGCGGGAAATAACAGTACACAGATGCCGCGCGCTTCGGCATCGTCAAGCAAGGAGTCCAGATAATCCCAATACGGCTCGTTGGTCTGGGCAAAGTCGGGCGCCAATTCATGAGCGGCGCCATGCCACCGTTGTGAACTCAGATTATGTGTGAATGGAACGGTGTCGTTGCCGGCGAATCGAGGCCTAAAACCATTCTTGTCATGAGTGATGGCCTTGATTTCGATCGCATTGAAACCTTTCGATGCCGTGTCGTCCAAGAAACGCTGGCGTTGCTCGCGAGACTGGGAGATTAGATACCACGCCGAGCGGCCACGAATCAAAAACGGCTGATCGTTTGCATCGAGCAAATGCCGACCGCCCGTGGCCAGTTTCAACGGGAATCGATTTGCTTTCAATTTTTTTACTGTCGTGGTAAGACTGGTAGCTGGCTGTTGTGCAATCGCAATTGCTGCAAGTTGAAGAATCGCACACGCTGACAGGATGAGTGCTGAGTACCGCATAGAGAACTGTCGAATCATTTAGGTTGTGTGCCATGGTAGTAGAACCGCCAAACTTTGCCGCGACCTCGACTATCGCTACAAGTGTTCGCTAACACCCGACTGTGAGGATGCGCAGATGTATTCGAGTAAGCTTGATATCGTCGACGTTCTAAATCCGTGGTTCGGCCGCGTCGCGGTGGCAATTGTAACCTGTTTAGTTGTGACCTGTTTAATTGTGCCTGCCAACGGTGACGAAATTGAAATGCAGTTTCGGATGCAGGCGACCACTGGTGATGGGCAGCCGCTCGCCTTAGTAGATGGTGTACCCTCGGTGGCACTTGGCGACACATTCTGGTTGGAAGGTCTGATTACCGACACACGCGCGGACGCAGGTGGAGTATTCGCCGGTTATGTCGATGTCAGCTATGACAAACAGCTTGTTTCGGTTGACCGCGAATCGCTCGAGTACGGTGACGAATATCCTAATGCTCACACGGCTCCCGGGTTGATCTTCGCGACAGAGGGAATTCTGGATGAGATTGGCGGCATGGCCGGAATCGACGCGCCGATAGACCCTGCCGCAGAGTATCTAATGTTTCGAGTTGAGATGAGTGCCGACGCCATCGGGAAGGTTGACTTTATCTCGGACGCCGCCGATATAACGCCTCGCAACGACATCGTGCTTCGCTTTGACACAGCTCCACTGCCCACTGATCGAGTGTCTTATCAAGGGCTCGCCGTGCAGATCGTCCCCGAGCCTACCGCATTCGTGATGATGTCGCTGGGCGTGTTGTTGTTTGCGAACGGTTTGCGGCGTTCGCTGCGGTAGCGGCCGCGAAAGTCGTCGTCTATTCTACCAAAACCGCGGCGAGCGCCTTTCCGCAAACTGCGCGTGCCGCGGCTATGTTCCATCGCAGTTTAGTGAACCCGCGTCAGCTTCATAATGCGGCCGTCGACGTTCCAGTCTTGGACATACAGATTTCCATCGGCATCCCAATAAGAACCGTGGGTGCCGCTGAAGATGCCTTCGATCCACTCGCTTTGAGGAATGTTGTAGTTGCCACCCTTCGCCGGATCAGGGTTGTGCCCCAGCACCGCCATAATCGTGTTG
>JAGQPK010001077.1 GCA_020426755.1 Planctomycetales bacterium | reverse complement strand
ACGGCCCGGTGTCAGTACACCGCCATTCAGATCCACATCTCCAGTAACCTGACCGGATCCCCCAAGCGTCGCATCGGTATCCGTACGCACCGTACCGTTCACCGCACCGATCAAGAATTGTCCGCCTGCGAGAACGACACGCGATCCGGCGGCGTCGAGCAACTCGGCGTCCACCGTATCTCGCTCCGATAGATACTGTTCGAGACTTGTCTTTGTCTTCAAACGATCAGCCTGAATCATCACCGGAGACTGAGCGTTCCCAATATAGAACGCATCAATCTCGATGCTCGGCGCGTCCAGATGATTGTCAGACGGACCAGGCAGTGCCGTCGGAACAAGCCCGTTCGTGGCGGTCAACGCTATCGCACCCGCTGGAGAGCGCAGCCTTTCGACGTACATCGCGCTGCTGTCTTGGCGCAAGTAGATGCCACGATTTGCTTCGCCGATCATGACCGGCAAGTCGGGACGCAGGATCCTGCCATTGAGCTGGAGCGGATGACTTGCCGCACCGACGACATCGGCACCAAAGTTGAGCCAATGGTACTCGATGTTCGCAGTTCGCCCCGTGACGTTCAGGGGCAGGTCATTGAGAATGGCCGAGTCGCTGTAAACGGCAACCGTGCCGAATGGGCTGATGATGTATTGAATCCGCAGTTCGTCGCGTGTGTGAATCAACACATCGGTCGCATTGATCTCCGCTACCCTCAGCGGCGCGATACTGTCGAAGTTTGCCGCTCCCGGAGTAGTAGCAGTCAAAGTGCCGCTCAGCTCGACATTCAATGGCTCCGGCAAACCGTTGGCGTCCGCGCCAATATTGCGACTGGCGTTGATCACCAGATTTTTCGCAAAGATGTTGACTTGGTTTGAGTCGTTGAAGTCAATCTGCAGCGCATCGGTAACTCCGCCCCGTGGCGTTTCAAGCGTGACATCGGTGGGACTGCTAATCCAACCAATATGCAGATTGCCGTCGGGCACCTGTAGCTTGACAAGTGAATTCGAGTTGACAGACAGTACCTTCAGTTCGCTATTCTGCGCATTCGGGTCCTGCCACAGGTTAACCTCACCAGGTGATTCTACTCGCAGACTTGCCGTAGTGCTTAAGTTGACGGTAAACGGATCGCTAGCTACAAAGCCGTCGGAGAGCGAATCTGCACGCAGTGATACTTCGCCGGTTGCCGCCACACCGGTCTGATACGAAAACAGCCTGCCGTGCACTGTAAGCGACACGTCGACACTTTCAATCGCCGTCACACCGAGATCCTGATCCGACTCGATGTAAACACCGTTGGTCGCGTGAGCACTCAGTAGTGGCGTACGGACGTTGACGTCATTGACCGGACGCAGCATCACGAAGCTTGGCTCAGACACATCCGCAACCAGGTCGCCGTCGTTGAGGAATACTTGCCCATCCGTCGAATCATAGTTGGCCGAAAGTAAACGCCAGCGAGTGGGATCGTTCGCGAACTTAACGGAACTCAGTGCATAGATCGACGTTGGTCCCACATACTCGTAGAGCCCGTATTCATCGGCGCGCTCAACCAGCACGGTCATGCCAGGAGTTACAACCACGGGGAACTGGGACGACGTGGACGTGCGCATATTGATGGTGACGCGGCTTAACGAGCCACTCAACGGTTGCGACAGATCAACCGTCTCGCCGGTGCCAATGTAGCGATAAAGATCGAAGTGGACTCCCACGATGTCAGTGACATTACTGGAGGACAACAGTGCCTTCTGCGTGTCACTCAGCGCGCTAAAGCCGCTGCGCATGTCAAGGTAAGTAGCACTCTGCACATTGCCGATTCGTCCGTTGGCACCACCGGCGTGCAGCGAGATTGAATCCCCAACGACATTCGGCTCTTCCACACTGGCCGACTGCAGAACGGCGTTGGCTTCGAGGGGTTGAGCTGGATACAACCTTCGAATCATCGCCGTCGTCAACGGGAAAGCCAAGCGATCGGCGTCGATCGCGCGTTCTGCCAATCGCTCAGTGCGTTCCGTGTCCGAGAGCCGGTACACGTAATTCATGTCATACGTGTCAGTCGCCAATAGAGACGCATGAACGGCCTGCAAACTGGCCGGCAATGCGTTCG
>JAGQPK010001076.1 GCA_020426755.1 Planctomycetales bacterium | reverse complement strand
AGCAGGATTCGCGATGTCAGTGAAGCGAATCCGCCCCTGCCGATCCCGACGTTGCAGAAAGCCGATCTCGCGTTTGCAGAGCGGACAGTCGCCGTCGTAGAACACCTCGACGCTCTCATCGAAAAGTCTTGCTGACATGCGAGTTTCCAATTCCGATATGACTGGTCCGGTTTCAACTGCCATGTGCCTAACCGGCGGAGCCTCCAACCTTTAACACAGCAGTGGATGGAATCGCGGTACTCGTGGGCCGCGCAGCATGCGAATTCGAGATTCCCGTCTCGCCCCCCTCACGGAAATTCTGACGAATTGCAGAGATGACGAGTTAATTACACCGATTTTCGGCGGTCTGCCTCCTGAACGTTTTGAACGAATTTAAGGAGAGAACAAATGATCGTTGCCGCCCCCAGTCGTCCGCGCCGCTTACGTCAGGTGTCACGCGACGTGGACCAGGCATTGTTGGACCGTGCGAAAGCGATTCTCGGTCGCGAGATATCTTTCATCTCCTCCGACTCGTTCGCCCGTCGCGGTTCAGACGGTGCGGAGACCGCGACAGCCGATCGGGGCGTCAATTTGGAAATAGGGCAACCGCAATCCCGACACGCGTCCGGGCAATCCTTCCTCGCCAGTTTGTGTCGCACGCCACTTTTAACGCCGGAGCAGGAGCGCGAAGCGTTCTTTCGGATGAACTTTCTCAAATATCGAGCGAACTGTCTTCGCTCCTCCCTATCCGATCGAGTTCCGGATCGCGGCACAGTCGACGCAATCGAGGCGATGCTCGAAGAGGCCACTGCCATCCGCAACCGGATCATCGAGGCCAATGTGCGTCTCGTGATGTCGATTGCCAAACAGTTTGCCGACCAGAAAAATCGGTTTGATGAGCTATTCAGCGAAGGTATCAATTGCCTGATGAAGGCTGTCGACAAGTTCAACTTTGACCGCGGATTTCGCTTCAGCACGTATGCGACTCGGGCTGTCCGCCGCGAGATCTTTCGCTTGGTGAAGCGACTGCATCGAGATCGCAGCCGCTATAGCTCGGGGGCAGATGAAACAATTGCCAAGCAAATTGAACGACGCGAAACGCCTGCCGGCATTGGCTCCTCCTGGCAGGAGGTCGACAGGACGGTGCGCGAGTCAATGGAGATGTTGGACGAACGCGAGCGGATGATCGTGGCGGCGCGATACGGCTTTGAAAGGCTCGGACAGAAAGCCACCTTCCAATACCTGGGCAAGCTGCTCGGGGTTTCCAAAGAACGCGCACGCCAGTTGGAGCAACGTGCCCTGGAGAAAATGCGACAATCTGCAGCCGTGATGGCCTTGGACACCCATTTCGCCTAGTCAACAGCAGCAGGGAGGAGCTCGACCGCCACTTGCTGACCTGCGGTGTTAAAGGCTAAAACGTGGGATTAGCACATACGCTGAATCGTCCCGCATGCATCTTCTAGGGAGAAACTGAAATGAGTGTCCTGGTCCAGAAACCCGCTCCTGACTTTGACGCACAGGCCGTTCAAGCAGACGGTTCGTTCAAGAACGTCAAGCTGTCTGACTACCGTGGCAAGTACGTCGTTCTGTTCTTCTATCCGCTCGACTTCACTTTCGTCTGTCCGACGGAACTGGTCTCGTTCAACGATAAGCTCGGCGAGTTCGAGGACCGCGACTGCACGGTGCTCACCGCCAGCACCGACAGCGTCTTCTCGCACAAGGGCTGGTGTGACAGCCACGACGATCTGAAGAAGCTCAAGTACCCGATGCTGGCCGACACCACGCACAACCTGACCAAGTCGTACGGCGTCCTCAAGGACGATGCTGGCATCGCGTATCGCGGCATCTTCCTGATTGACCCCAATGGCGTCGTCCGCTGGTCGGCCGTGCATGACCTGAGCGTGGGCCGCAACGTGGACGAAGTCCTCCGAGTGCTCGACGCCCTACAGACCGACAAACTGTGCCCCTGCAACTGGAAGAAGGGCGAGCAGACCCTGAACTGACCGTATGCTCTGATCCTCCCATCCAAACCGCTGTTCCAAACGAGTCAGGAGGCCCGGGCCTCCTGACTCGTTTGATTCCTAGCTCGTCCGGCCAAGCTCATGACACTCACTCCC
>JAGQPK010001075.1 GCA_020426755.1 Planctomycetales bacterium | reverse complement strand
CGGCCCAGGCAACTCGCTAACCTGCAACGTGAGGTCGTCGTTCTCGTCAAACTGCAGAATGAACTCTTCTGCACGTGAGGGCCCGACGTCGGTCGCCTTGTGGTTCCCGGTACTGCGCGGGACTGCTGCATCGAAGTAGCCGATCAGCATTTCATCCCACGTCTGTTCACCCCAGTGGACCGTCTGTTCAGGCGACGGGTTGTTGAGATTGTCGGACGAGTTGTCAAACGTCGCGACGCACTTAATCGTCGTCCCGGCAGGCAGTTCGAGAGGCTCGGTTAGCCGGTAGTTCGTTTGCCAATTGAAGTCGTACTTGGGCACATCTAATAGCGATAGCCATTCCGCTTCTGCCGCGGTGCGCATGAGATATTGAAACGACTTGCCGCGAAGATGTAGATGTGGCGCCAAGCCGAGCAATTTAACCGGTTGGCGTAGACGCGTTCTGGCGATCTGCGTGTGGTTGGCCGAGTGCGGCGGGATCTCCAAGTTGGGTTGAAATGCGCTGAGCGTCAAGACTTCGTATTCGACGTCCGCCGGATCTGCAAACACGAGTCCGATTTCACTGAGATCCTCTTGTTCCGTGCCGATCGGCGTGTAGTGCATTTGAAACACGAGTTGCGAGCCGGCAGGCAACAACTTGGCCATGCCTTTCGGATAAGGGATCGGTCGTAGTCCCGGCACGTAACTGGCCAAGAAGCCACGCACGCCGCCGCCGAATTCTTCCGGGGACGCACCTGGCGGCACCGCAAAAATCAAGATGTGATGCACGACGGCGCGGTTGCCCGGGCGAACTTCGAACGCTTCAATCCACTTGTCCTCTTTTAAATTCGTCGGCACTGAGAAATACTCGTAACGCAACGCACCTTCTGCCGCGACTTTGAACGGCTTATCCGCGAATTTGATGACCACGTCCGGGTCGCGCGGTAGGTTCCAGCCTGCGGTGGCCGGGCGCTGAGTCACAGCGGGCGGTGAGGTGACTTCACCGCGCGGCGCCCCGGCAGCGACCCAACTTGCGACTTGTTCCAATTCGAGCTGACTCAAACGCCGATCATCCGCCAACGCGACTCCGTTATCAGTCGCGTGCCACGGCGGCATCCTACGGTCGGCGACGACTTCGCCAATCATCTCCGCCCAGCCCGAGACTTCGTCGAAGTCGGTCAGAGCAAAAGGACCGATGTCGCCGCTCTGGTGGCATTCAATACAACGTCGCGTTAGCAGATCGCGGATCGTGTTCTCATACGTCACTTCCGCATCGGCCTGTGGTTCGCGAACTCGCCCAATGATGCACCCCGGCGCACTTGTGCGCGGTTGCGATACGGGTTTGCCTGCCAATAATTCGTCCAACGCACGTTTCAGATCATGCTGTTGAGGCGTTTCGCGGACGTAGCCGATTCCGTACTGATCATCCACGCGCCCGCGATATTGCAACTGGCCTTTGCCGTCGAAGACGAAAATCTCAGGAGTCCGTTCCGCCTGCACGGCGTCTGCGAAACGATTGCCAACGTCCTTCAGCACCGGGTAACGCAATTGATGTTGCTTGGCGTAAGCGGCCAATTCAGTGATCGAATCCTGGGCATTCGCGTTGACAGCGATCACTCGCACACCCTGCGCTGCGTATTGATCGGCGATTTCCTGGAGTCGTACGCCGTAAATCTTTGCTAGCGGACACTCGACACCTAGGAAGGCCACGACGAGCGCCGACGCGTCGGAAAAATCTTTGTTGACGAAAACCTTGCCACGTGCGTCTGACATCTCGAACTTAGGCAAGTGCAGCGCGACCCATTGCGGCGCCGCAGTCGTTTCTGCTGCGCACACACTGCGAGCATCAACCATCGCTCCGCCGCAAACGCAGATCATCAAGCAGATCGCGATTTGACGGATGACTCCTTGCGGTTGTGCTGCGCGGGCCATGTGCGATGTCGTGACAGTTGGATTCATACCATTCTCGGCGGCAGGGGAAGCGGCAGGGGGGCAGCGGATCGAAATCTGTAGACAACAGATTATGGACAAGAAGGCAGCTACGTCGCAAGTCGGATGTTGACCGCTCATGTTCCGTCGGCAAATTCGCTTGAACTTGCGGTCCGCAATCGCGACAGCGG
>JAGQPK010001074.1 GCA_020426755.1 Planctomycetales bacterium | reverse complement strand
GTCGAATGCGGGAGGGGGGGAACAGCGCCCGTGGATCTCAACTGAGTGCCATTGGGCTAACGCCTTTCGGCGAACGATTTCCAATAAGCGCCTTTCGCGGAACTGCGCGACGCTTAAAAGCTAACAGCACGACGCTTGATACCTAACAACATCGTACCGATGACCAGCAGTAGCGAACTCGCCGGCTCGGGTACTGCGGCCACGGCAGCGCGCGGGCCAGCTTCGAATCCGCCCGACTGAAAGGCCGCCACGAAGTCGCGGGTGTCGAAGTCGCCGTCGCCGGTCCAATCACCATCTTCCCAAGTTGAATTGCCGGCAATGCCGTCTTCGTATTCGCCACGTTGGAACACTTGAACAAAGTCGCTGGTGGAGAACTCACCGTCCATGTTCGAGTCCCCGATGTAGGTCTTTCGCAAACCTTCGATCCACGTTGTGCGGTCCGACTCGTCGACCTGTCCGTCTTTATTGAGGTCATATTTGGCGGACGTGTCGCCATTTCGCACGGCTAGGCTCAGCGCGTCAATGTCCTCGGCTGTCAGATTGCCGTCGTTGTTGTAATCGCCAGGCACTCCCACCGGGGCGACGGTCAATCCGCCGGTTCCCAGGAGTTCGATTTGTGCAATGGCAAAGTCCGAGCTGGGATTGCGATTGATGCCTTGGATGGCCAGTACGTTACCGCTACCTTGATTCAACAAACTTGCATACTGCGAGAGATCGATCGTGAACAGCTCGCCACGTGCGCCCGAACCATTGGTCGATTCATGGTTGGCATCGCCCAGATCGTCGGCGCGCGTATCAAATGGTATGCCTGTCGTGGGGTCCGAGTCAGGATCAGCAAAACTGCTGGCGACTTGCTGACCGTTAATGTAAGCGACGAATGCATCGTCGTAGTCAACGTACAAGTCAAGCGAGTCGAATTTGGTCGGATCTGCAACGTTGAAACCGCGACGTAAGTAAAGCGTCGTGATGTCGGTGCCAATCATTTCCTCAAGGTAGGTCTGCACCAAGTCATTGGTATAGACGCCATCAGCTCCTGACTCTTCAAAGCCGAAACCTTCGATATCACGAAACCAACCAGCGTCAGCGAAGTTCGACTCCGTCCAGTCCAGCGTGCCGTTGGATGGTTCTTCTTCGCCCAGCATGTAACGCCATTCGCTGCCGGACTGGATCAGGGATTCAGACACATAGTCGCTGACAAGTCGCATGCTGAAACCCATATCCGAGGAATCAACTGCCGCTGAGACGACTTGCACGGCCAATGTGTGACTGCCTGCGCTCAACGATTGCCCGGCGAGAATCGGCAGAACGGTGTATGACGTTTCATTACCCGTCGCCGAGGCCAGTTCAAGAAAGAACGGATCGTCGCCAGGCCCAGTGGCTTGGCAACAGTTGAACATCGCGACCTGTTGTCCGTCGAGATAGATTGCGGCGCCGTCGTCGGCCAGGATCTCTAATGCCAACTGATTGGCGGCGGCCGCCGTCGTAAAGTCCGTTCGATAGTAGACCGAATAGCGTTGGCCGGATTCGGGAATCTCCAGAAACGTGTTCGCCTCTCGGATAAAGCTGGCATTATCTGGCGTAAACGCATCGATGTTGACACCAACGTCCGGGGCGGGCCAAGCGAAGGGTTCCTGGGACGGACCAGCCCAACCATTCGTATTAAAACTCGGCAAATACCATGTGCTATCGAAGTTGGGATTATCGAACGCCGGATCTTCGGCGTCACTCAATGGACTCAGGTAGGTCCACGATTGCCCGAACGGCACGATGTCCGCGGCCGTTGCCCAGTTCGGCGCTGTAAGTACAACGAGTGCGGTCAAGAGAGTGGAGCGACGGAAGAAGGATCGCATAGAACATCTCGAATACATGGAGATAAGTGACACCAACCTACGGTACCAAGTTTCAGCATAACCAAATCGCGTGTCTCGACAACTGAATTGCCCCGAATCGGTGGACATTGGGCGAGTCGGAATGCCAAGGTCGGTTGGCGTCCGCGGCTGTCTAGATCAGTTGTCATCAAGCGACTGCCGACGAGACGCCGGCCTTGAGTCAACCATCGCTCCGCGCTGAGGTTCGTCAAGCGATACGAAGAGTACCAAGTGCGT
>JAGQPK010001073.1 GCA_020426755.1 Planctomycetales bacterium | reverse complement strand
CCGATCGGTCATGCCGACCCGCTCGTGCGGTGCCTGATCGAGTTAACTAATCCAGGCGCCGGACGGTCTCAGGCTGCAGAACAAGCGATTCGATCTTTGCGTAGCTCGCACCTGGTACTTCAGTGCACAGGCTGTCATCTACCGGATCCACTGGGGCGAGTCACATGGCATGCATCGTCAACCGCATCGAAACGACCATTCAGTCGCTTTGAGCACCCACCTCATTTGACGCAAACTGAATTGCGTGAGTGCACCGCCTGTCATGTGCCGCATCCCCTTGAGCTTACGACAGAGAGTGACGCTGCCCACGGCACTAGTTCGCTCACGACAGCAACCTCAGACTTCGGCCCGATCACGCTCCAGTCGTGCGCTAAATGCCACCACGACGCAGCGGTCGGCAACGACTGCGCGACATGTCACTACTATCATGTGACCGAGTGATCAGAACTTGTATCGCAACTCGACGCGGCCGCCGGTCAGGTCGTCGGCGCTGTCGAGAAAACCATACAGCGCATCGAGTCGCAGGATCCAAGCTTGATTGAGTGGCTTCTGATAACGGGCCCCTAAGCCGTACTGATCATCAACGGCCTTACGTCCCGCTTGTAGACCGAACGTTTGCACCGTCGCCAACTCGAGCACGACTTGGTGGCTGAAATCATCAGCCAACCAATTGAGACCGATTGCGCCGCCATAGCTGTTGCTGCCGGTATCGTCGAGCAAGGGAAACCCGGTCAGACCATCGGTTTCGAAGAGAATACCAGTGTTACGCAAGATGCCACCGGACACCGCGGCACGTGCCACCGACTGAGGACGTCCAAAACCAGCAAAGGCGTTGATGTACGGCACAAAGGTGTTCGGCTTCGACGTGATCAGCGCGTTCTCGAATAGCACGAGACACCCATCCGCGGTGCGCGGTCCAGCCACGGGATCCTGTCCAGTGTTCACGATCACGCGAACCGAGTTCGATACGCGGTGCCAATAGCGTCGCGTAAACGACGCCGACATGTTGTGGTATGAACGCCCTAAACCGCGTGTATCATCCAGATAAGCGTAGCCAAGTTCCAAGTAACCATCATAGGCTTCGATAAAAGTCGTAACACCGTAGACATTCGCGGCGCTGTCATCGGTACCGAACGCCGGGCTATTGAGTTTGTCGAAGCCGGTGAAGAAAGTCACATCATAGTTCGCCCATTGCATCAGCCGGCTATGGCGCGCGGTGAAAGTAAAGGCGGTGCCGACAAAGGCATCTTCCATCCAGATACCGTTTTGAAATAACAAAGGCATCAGACCCGCTGCGAACGGTAGATCAAATTGAGAATCGTGGCCGCACCAGCCGCCCAGAATTGAACCGACGTCACCTTCAAAATAGATTGTGTCCCAGTTCGGATCGAGTTCGTCGAAGAATTTGAGACTGCCGTTCTCAGCCTCAATCCGGGTAAAGCTGGCTCCTCGATCGATCGGTCCCCAGAAGCCGTGAATGCGTTCGGTGTCAGTCAGCTTCCAGTCAACGTCCAGGTTTAATCGCGCTGCGGAGACGGCTTTTGAGTTGCCGGCGGCGTCAATATACGCAGTTCCCATCCGGTAGTCGCCGTACACCAGAAAGTGTTGCGCGACAAGGTTATGGTCGCCTAAACACGTCTGGGACGGTGGCAAACGACCTGGCAAGTACATCCCTCGCCCTAACTCGACCCACGGTCGCTCCGTGGCATTCATATGTTTGCCGGTGTAGACGTTCCATTGATCTTGGGACGAGTACTCAAAGTCCGTGTAGTCGGGACTCGGACTGAATAGACAAGGATCGAAGGGGACTTCTCCGATCTGCATCTGCGGCGCCCATGAATAGAGCGGTTGCTGCTTGTTGACGGTGTCGCCAGGCGACTTTGACTCAGCATCGGCGTCCGACGAATCTTCGGCGACATCGTCGTCGTCCGTTGTCGTCTTGGCCGATCGCAATGCCAACCGAGGCGCGTTCTGTTGCTGCGGCGCCACTCCGTTCAGTATGCTCTCCGGCTTACTTACGCTGAAGTCGAATGGGTCTGTTGCTTCATCAGACTTGGCGGCCGCATCCTCAGGCGACGGCGTGGTAGCTTCTTGCGCATTCAGTGATGTG
>JAGQPK010001072.1 GCA_020426755.1 Planctomycetales bacterium | reverse complement strand
GTACGGCACTCTCATGAACCGACGCTAACACGTTGCGGCGAACTAAATACCGCGTAGCTGCGAACCACGTGGCGATCGCAGCTACATACGGGCGGAACAATAATCGCTAACCTATAAACGCGGAACTAAACGTTGTCAGGCGTAGGGTGAACCCAATCACCCCGATACGTTCTGGCGAGCCGCTGATTCGCTTCGTCGTCGTTCTTCACTCGACCGTGCTCGGCGTCCCATACTAGCCCGCGGCCAAGTTCCATCGACAAGTTGGCCATGATGCAAACGGCAGACGAGATATGTCCGTGTTCGATATCGGCAACCGGCCGTTTCTTTTCTTGCCGCGCCTCGAGGAAATTGCGCATGTGAGCACGCGTCGCGGGGGCCGCGAACAGTTCCGTCTCTTTGTGTGCCACGTCCTCTGGGTATTGTTCACGTTCTTCGACGGCTTTTACCGTTACGGGTGAGCCACCACCGCGCGGAATGAACGTGTATTGCCAGACGCTGATTTTCAGCGTGCCCTTGTCGCCGTATAGGGTCACTGCCCAGGGATAGTCGGGCTCGGGGTTCTCACCCCAGTTGCGCTGATTCCACACGATTTGCAGATCATCGTAGTCGAAGATCGCCGTTTGAGTGTCGTGTACGTTGACGTTCGTGTCTGCCGAACGCATGAACGTTCCGCCCGTGGCCGCGATCGAATTGGGCCAGCCCAGGTCGAAGTAGAATCGCACGAGATCGAACAGGTGAACGCATAAGTCACCGGTTTGGCCATTGCTGAATTCACGACAAGAACGCCAAGCTCGTGGATGAATGTTCGGTCGATAGTCGCGCCAATCGGCGGGGCCGACATACATCTCCCAGTCCATCGTGGTTGGCGGAGCTTGCACCGGAGCATACTCGCGCGGGCCTCCGTAGTAGCTGTGAATATCGATCGCCGCAACTTTGCCGAGCTTGCCAGAACGGACGTATCGGTCGCGTGCTTCGAGCAGATGCGGCGTACTGCGGCGTTGCAGTCCGACCTGAACGGTGCGATTGTATTTGCGCGCGGCAGCGACCATCGCCTGTCCTTCGACGACATCGTAGCTAATTGGCTTTTGGACGTAGACGTCGATGCCTGCTTTGCATGCCTCGACCATCGGCAAGCAGTGCCAATGATCGGGCGTACCGATCAACACGATTTCAGGCTTTTGTTCGCTGAGCAGCTTGCGATAGTCACCGAAGAGCGGCGGTTGCTTGCCGGAGGGCTGCCGTCCGGCAACCAATTCAGCAGCATGCTGCGCAGCTTGCTGATCCACATCGCACAAACCGACCACGTCGACGGGAGCGACCTGCATCAAGTGGAAGAGGTCGGTCTTGCCATACCAACCGCAGCCGATCAAGCCGACACGTAACGTGGTATCCTTGCCAGCAGCGTAAGCCCCAGTATGCAAAGCCCCTAACGTCGTCGCCGCACCAACACCCGTCTGTAAAAACTCGCGTCGATCCATGTTCAGCCTCGTGTAAGATTGAGTTTCGGGTCAGAACCTGCGATTTTACTTGACGGACGAGGCGATGGCCACAACTGATAGCGTCGGCGGGAAGTTCGCGGCAACGCAGTCTGTCATTCGCCGCAACGCGTTAGCGTCGGTTCCGTCCTGGCTCCGAGTATCGAATTCCTATGAGAACCGCGGCTAACGCCTTTCGGCGAACGAGCTGACGGCTTGCGTTGCGACGAACTCAGCGACGACGAATTCCTTAACCGCCAAAACGCATCAACTGTCCTGAGGAACGAACGCCAGATGAAACGACTTCGTCACGTCACACGCCCAATCGGCTGCCCACATTTGCTTGGGCTCGCGTTGCTCGCCGTGATCACCGCCGGACAAATTGAAGCGCAGCGAATCGTCGCCGCCGAGACAACTCCAGTTGTAGTACGCGAGCCGACGGTGACCCACGGTTGGACGCTCTACTTGAGCCGCGCACTGTTGGATCAGGAGCCTCAACGTACAGGCCGCGCTGTTGAGTTGCTCGGCAAACAACTGCAAGAGATCAAACGCGTCGTGCCACCACGTGCAGTCAGCGAGCTTCAGAAGGTACCGCTGTATTTCAATCCGCAATATCCCAAAGTCGCACCGCGGGCC
>JAGQPK010001071.1 GCA_020426755.1 Planctomycetales bacterium | reverse complement strand
TCGTTGATTTTCGCCCGGCAGCCTTCCACGAAATCGTCGTAGAGTGATCGATGGACATAAACTCGTTCGACTGCACAACATGATTGCCCTGCGTTGTAGCAAGCGCCGTCTACGAGGTTATCTATTGCTCGCTGCAAGTCAGCGTCTGCGGCAACATAGGCCGGGTCTTTGCCGCCAAGTTCCAGGCCCGCGTCGAGTAAACGCTGAGCTGCAGCGCGATAGACGCTGCGTCCCCCTTCGACGGAGCCCGTGAACGCGACGTAGCTGATTTCTGGCTGCGCGATCAGCGTTTCCGTTTGAGCGTGCGTCATCACGACATGCCGTACCAGTCCCGGAATCTCCAACTCACCAAAGGCGGCCGCAAACGCTTCGCCAGTCAGCGGGGTACGGGCACTGTGCTTTAGAATCACAGTGTTGCCGGCCAACAAGGCTGGCACAATGACGTTGATTGGAATCAGTAACGGGTAGTTCCAGGCTGCCATATTGAGTACGACACCCAAGGGTTCATGCCGAATGCGGCGTACAAAACCGGCTGACGACAAATCGTCATCAGCTAAGGCAACAGGGGCATCCGTGATGGCTTGCTCGGCGCGAGCGAGCATCGTGTTCACTTCGCCTTGGGCCTGCGCTAGCGGCTTGCCCATTTGCCGCGTCACATCGCGCGCGATGGTTTCTGCTTGCGATCTCAATCGTTCCAGGCCAGCGCGGACAAAGCTAATCCGATCCGACAAGGGCACGCGTCGCCACGCTTGCCATGTCGATGCGGACTGCTGCGCGACGGCTTGGAGCTGCGCATCATTCTGATAAGGGATTTCGGCAACAACGGCTTGATCATAGGGACTACGAACCGTTAGCGACGATGGCGTCATACAGCCAATTCCTCGAGTTCCTCCGCGAGTTCGTCATAGAGCATGCTGACTCCGCGCGGTTCGGTGGCCAGACGTGCACGACACCATTCGATGATGCGAAAATTCATTTCCGGGTCAATGTCGCGAAATCGATCGACTTTGCCACTAGCGAAGAAACTGGGAGCATCCTGCAACAGATGTGGAGCTTGCATCTCGAACAGGTCGTAGTTGTCCCGCATCGAGGCAAAACTGCAACGCTGTAACACCTTCGCGAGTTCGTCGTCAGACAGTGGCGTCAGTTCCAGAAACTGCTCGACCTGACGCGCGACTGAGGCGAGATCTTGCTTCATATCTTCAAAACGGACGAACAGGACGTTAGGAAGTTCCTGTGCCCGTTGCCACCAACCCGAAACGTGGTCTGGCCAGGGTGTCCACCACATTAGTTGGTCGGAGCAAAACCATTCTTCACACGCTTCGAGTGACGGCGAGATCCGTCCTAAATTGCTGCGAATGAAATCGACGCAACTGGCGAAGCACGACACCGGATGTCGGGCGACGTAGATGTATTTGGCCCGCTCATGCCAAGGACAGACGTTTGCGGGAAAGTGGGTCTTGATCAGTCGCGTCGGACGTTGTTCGCCAATCAATTTCGCTGCAGTGACTGGCAGTGTTTTGCAGGACTCCAACCACGGCGACAATCCGTACAGCGCTTCGCCGGTGTCTGCCAGGTCTTGCTTGCCGGCGGTCACCAGTTGAAATACCAAGTACTGCATCCACGTGGTGCCACACTTCATTTGCGTGACGATGTAAACGTCTTCTGGCCGAGCTGCGTAGTCCATGCCGCGGCGAAACGACGCCTCAGTACAGGCACCCTCGGGACCAGGTACGCCGCGGACACGAAACGTTCCACGGACAAATGAATATTTGCCCAGGACCGACATCAGCCACAGGAGCGGCGACAACAGGGTGGCGTGCGCGTGAATGCGTTGATGGAAGCCGCGGCGCGCCAATCGGTTCCAGGCGAAATACTGTCCGTTGTCGGTACGCGCGTCCGACCACTTCATCGCCAACCAGCCGTGGACAAGTTGCCAAGCGACCAGCACACCACACAGGGCGAGCGCCCAACGTAACCAAGTCATGCTCTCAGCTTTCTGTAACGTTCATTGCCGCATCGCCGCCTATCCACTGGCAGCGATCATTTAACCATCGGTCGGTTCGGTTGCCAAGCGAGCCCGACCGCGAACCGTACGAAGCCTCGGTCGA
>JAGQPK010001070.1 GCA_020426755.1 Planctomycetales bacterium | reverse complement strand
TCCCAATTCGCGACTCGTCCGCACAGTGGTCCGTCGAACTCCGTGGCGATCACGTCCACACCCGCTTCCACCAACCGACGCGCCATCAGCAGTTGTTGACCCCATTGATTTAGGCCGTAGCGTTCGCGGACCTGCGTGGGCTCAAGTGAAAGATCGAACGCGGCTCGCGCCGTCGGGCTGGTCAGCAACTGAATCGCTTTCGCCTCAAACGAATCAACGGCCTCAAACTCCATCGTATCGTCAACTTGACGCTGCAGACGATCGAGATTCTGCTTGAGCGTTCTGCGCGCGGGTAGGCGAGCGGCTGCGTGAGGATCCAAACTGATGTTCGGCACTTGAAAATCCGGCAAGCTCACATCACCAACCACTTTGAACGGATCGCAACGAGTGCCCAGGTGAGTCGGCCCCGCGATCACAAAGTTGTCGTAGTTATCCACGGGATTAACCGCCACATAGTTCGGAATGTCGCCCGCTTGATGCGCACGCAGTGCACTGACCACGCTCATCCAGTCAGGGAAAACGGGTCCCGGCTTGTCGGCGGCATCGGGATCGCCGCCCAGCACTTGCAACGACCCTGCCGGATGTCCGCCACCAGTATGAGAGAGCGATCGAACTAATGCGTAACGATCTGCCATCGCCGACAGACGCGGCAACAGCTCCGAGACATGGATGCCCGGCACGTTCGTCGGTATCGATCGATAGATACCACGAAACTCAACAGGCGCTTGTGGCTTAGGATCGAACGTTTCCAAGTGGCTGGCACCACCACGTAGCCAAACCAGAATGATTGCCGTCCGGCGAGATGACTTGAGGCGTACGGCTGGACTGGAATCGTCACGCCTGGCGTTCTCTGCAAGCTGCGCGCAGGACCGCGCCTTCAACAAATTGCCTAAGCTCAGGCTTGCGAAGCCGGTGAGGCCCGCGCGGAGGATTTCTCGACGATGATATCCGACGTTTGCGTTCATGTGGTCAGTGTAACAAGTCCCGTTTCAGTTGTAGAGCATCGGTAGCTGTCGCTCAACGTACCGAACCACCCGTCTTTGGGAGTGCGGCCGCGGAGCTGCCGCTCTCGAGCAACGCCAATCGGAATGAACCCGCGCTGACGTCGACTTGTCCTTTCTGGGAGCATCATCACGCTCGATCATTTAGTTACACGACATAACTGCCAAACTGAAACGCTATGACAAGATCGCTAGTTGTGAATTCGCCGTCACAATTCCAATCGCCATCAGACCAGGTCGAGTTAGCGTCAATTGCATCTTCATATTCACCACGTTGAAAAATGAGTACCAGATCGCGGGAATCGAAGCGGCCATCAAGATTCGCATCTCCGAGCGACGTGCCCAAGCCAACGTTCACCAGAAAGTTCACATCGTCTGGGGACACTTGTTGGTCGCCCGTCAAATCATGGGTTGTGTCTTGGCGACGAATTGCCAAGCAAAGCAGTTCAATGTCGCGAACGTCAATCACTAGATCGTTGTTAAAATCACCAAAGGTCGTGAGTTCCAGTTCAGATAAGGCGCTCCATTGGCCGTCGACCAGTGCACGGGCCTGGATGGTTGTTTCGCCGACGACAACTTGTGACGGGTGAGCATAGCCGAACAGGCGTGGCGCTGCCATCAGCACCTCCTCCGCGGCCACGTTGCCAGTGAGTTGTAGTGCCAGGAGATTGTCACCTGTTTGCAAAAGCGGCAGCGCCTGGCTCAAGTCAAACGACGCATAATCCAGAGCTTCGCCGGCATTTCTCGGTGCGAGCGCACGGGAATCAAACTGCACTACATCGCCTGTCATGTTGGATATCGCCGAACGTTGCCCATTCACGTAAGCGACGAACCCATCGAGATAACGGAGCTGCAATTCGAGGCCAGTCAATGCAGCGGGATCGGCCACGTGAAAAGGAATTCGTAAATACAGCGACGTCGGTGTGGCAGTCCAGGCGGCCGCAAGTTGTTCGGCGGACTGACTGTCCAGCTCATGATCTAACCGCGCTGGTGCTGCGGCAACTTGCAGTTCGGAAACCATTGCCGCGCCATTTGAACTGCGACCTGGACCAGCATGACCAGGCAAACTGTGGTGATGCAGTGTCTCTAAACGGATGCCAGTAATGTGCTGGA
>JAGQPK010000106.1 GCA_020426755.1 Planctomycetales bacterium | reverse complement strand
AACGTAACGTCCTTCGCTTGTCCCCCAGCTCACACTCGCCAAAATTCAATTGAGCCCAATCCTGTACTGACTGCATCGATCAACCTCCGTGATAACATGTCAGCATCGCTGGCTTAGCCTCCCTTCTGCGACGCCCAAGTACCCCGCCTCATGCAAGAGCTCACACTCTCCTACGTATCTCGCCGCACTCAAGTTGGCGCCTCACCATAACCCCATGCGCATCAACATCTTCACGACGCTAGGAATGCAAAGCGATCTGCGATACCACAGCGTCGAAGTCAATTCAAAGAATGTGGGTAACGACAAGCCCTGCGGACTGGGCTAGGTAATCCGCTGGGGCGTTGCCCCGGAATACACGCCAAGATGACTCCGGGCTGATGCCCAAATGCTCGGCCCGAGGTGGCAGGATGAACCGACGCTAAGCGCGTTGCGGCGAACTACAAACCGACGCTAATGTGTCGCGGCGAACTGAGTCCTACGTTGCGAACTTACGAGACGATTCTTGTGGCGACCGTGCCCGCGATGTCCGTCAACCGGAAGTCTCTGCCGGCATAGCGATAGGTGAGCCGGAGATGATCGAGCCCCAACAGGTGCAGCATGGTCGCATGCACGTCATGGATGTGCATCTTGTCTTCGACGGCATAGTAGCCATACTCGTCCGTCGCGCCATAGCGGAAGCCGGCTCTCACTCCGCCACCTGCCATCCACATTGTGAACCCTTCCGGGTTATGGTCGCGACCGTCTTGCCCTTGCGCGGTTGGCGTTCGTCCGAACTCGCCACCCCACAACACAAGCGTATCGTCGAGCAGGCCACGCTGCTTAAGGTCACGTAGCAGGCCGGCGATGGGGCGGTCAACTTCCAATGCATTCTTCGTGTGGCCACGCATGAGATCGGAATGTTGGTCCCACTGAACTTGCGTGTCGCTATGAGTGACTTGGATAAAACGTACGCCTCGTTCGGCAAAGCGGCGTGCCAACAAGCATTGCCGCCCGAAGTCGGCCGTCACTTCATCGTCCAGTCCGTACAGTTTGCGAGTCGCAACCGTTTCGTCCGAGATATCCTCGACGCGTGGCATTTCCATTTGCATACGAAACGCTAACTCGAACGACTGCAGTCGCGCCTCAAGTTCCGGGTGGTCCCCGGCCATTTCCTGATGCTGTCGATTGATCAATTGCAGCAAATCCAACTGCGAGCGCTGGTGAGCCGGCGAAACATTCGAGTTCTCCGCGTACTTCAGCTTCGCGTTGGTCGACGGTTGACTGGCGACGCCCAGCGGTGTGCCTTGGTAGTACGCAGGTAGAAACGCTGAACTCCAGTTCTTCACGCCGCCGTGCGCTAGTGTCGGGCAGATCGTAATGAAGCCGGGCAAGTTGTCGTTTTCCGAGCCCAGACCATATAGGACCCAAGAACCCATGCTCGGACGCACAAAGCGGTCACTGCCGGTATGGAGCTTGAGCGACGCTCCTCCATGGGCGGCGTTTGTGCCGTGTACGGAATGCAGAAAACAGATGTCGTCAACGCAGCCCGCTACATGTGGAAACAGTTCACTAACGGGGATGCCAAGTTGACCCGCGGGATGAAACTTCCACGGCGACTTTAATAGCTTGCCAGTTGGGGCGAATTGGACGCGAGGTTTGGCGAAGGGCAACTCCTGACCGTCGTCACGATCGAGTTGTAGCTTTTGATCGAACGTGTCGACGTGCGACGGCCCGCCCTTCATGAATAAGAAAATGACTCGTTTCGCACTTGGGGAAAAATGCGTCGGCCGATCCGCAAGTGGGTTTGTCGTCGTCGCTGAGACGCTTGCTTCCGTCAGTAGGATATTGGCGGCCATCGCGCCAAAACCAATCGCCGTCGAACGCAACATGTGACGTCGACTGATGGAGCTGACCGTATGATCCAGCTGCGGCACCGGTTGTTCGCGGACATGTCTATCGCACATAGATCAACTCGTTGCTAGCCAACAGGACCTGGCAGAATTGCGTCCAAGCGTCAAATTGTTCGATTGTCGCTGATTCCGTGGAGCGTACACTGGTCGAGTCTGTATGTGCAGCTTGTTCGACGTAATCGGTTGCCTGTTGCAGTTCCTTCCACGTGGCTTCACGACCGAATGCGATCTCGTAAGCCAAACGTATGCGAGCTTCCGTGGTATCTGCTTCTCGCTGTATCCGTTCAGAAAACTGCCGCGCGGCCTGCGCGGCCAATTCGCTATTCATCAGGAACAGCGCTTGCGGCGCCACCGTTGTACTTGCCCGATCACTGGTCATCACGCTTTCGTCGGCATAGTCAAACAGTTGGAAGAGGTCATACAGGTGATTTCGAATCACCGGCAGGTACACACTGCGACAGAGCGCGTCGTAACGCGTATTGTCTTTCGATGTATGATCAAACAGAAATTCGCGATTCTTCACCGGTAACAGCGATGTGCCAACATCAAGGCATAACTGGTCGCCGACAAACAACAGCGTGTCGCGCAGCGCTTCGGCCTCCAAACGCCGCAATGGTGCCCGCCATAGGTATTGGTTGGCTGGATCGATTTGCTCGCTCGCTTCATTCGTGGTGCTCGCAAGTTGGTATGTTTCGGAAAGCACAATGCAGCGTTGCAGTGCCTTGATCGACCAGTCAGTTCGAATCAATTGTTTCGCAAGTGAATCTAACAGTGACGCATTCCAAGGTGGCTCGCCGAGTCTTCCAAAGTTGTCGGTGGACGCGGAGATGCCGCGACCGAAGTGCCAGCGCCAAACTCGATTCGCGATCACTCGCGACGTGAGTGGCTGACATTCGTTTGTCAACCAGCGGGCCAATTCCAGGCGGCCGCTGTGCCCGGAGGGAATCTTGGGCAATGGCTCGTTCGCGGCCGCCAACAACATTGGCAAACCGCGCGGCGCGACCTCGCCGAGCGTGAGGTGGCTGCCCCGAATGTGGATTGGCAAGTCGACGGCTTCCGGGTAATCCTGCACGGACATCGCCATGGGCAACTCGGGCAGTGCTTTGCGTAGCTGTTCCAGTTGTCGTCGTGCTGTTTCGATTTGCTGCGCGGGTGTCGACGGATCAACGTCACAGGTTTCGGCCGCAGATGCGGATGCGTCGGTTGGAGCTGCCGAGGCAACCTTGGCGGACTCAGTCGGCTTGTCAGCGTTGGTAGTTTGCGATTCGAGTTGTTTCAGTAGGGCTTCAAGTTCGTGAATTCGCTCTGATGTCTGCTCGAACTGGCGTTGTTCGGCGGGCGTCGCCAAACTTACCTCATTCCACTTGGCGATCTTTGTGAAATGCTCCATCGTCTTGGTGCTTTTAAAGACACCGGCTAGCGAGTAGTAGTCGCGCTGGGAAATGGGGTCGAATTTGTGATCGTGGCACCGAGCGCAGCCTGTGGTCAACGCCATGATTGCGCGACCGACCGTCTCAACCTGTTCGTCGATGATATCCAACTCCATTTTGGTTTCATCAACTTCAGCGAGGACTTTGGGGCCGAGCGACAGGAAGCCGGTGGCGATGAGTCGATCACGATGTGCTTGTTCGTCCGCAGTTTCGTCGGGTATTAGATCGCCAGCCAGTTGCTCTATCACAAATTGATCGAATGGCTTGTCGGCATTGAAGGCACGAATCACATAGTTGCGGTACCGCCAGGCGTTTCCGTGTGCGATGTTTTCGTCCGAGCCGTTGGAATCCGCATAGCGCGCGACATCCAGCCAAAATCGACCCCACCGTTCGCCATATTGCGGACTTGCCAGGAGTCGATCAATGAGTTGTTCGTACGCGTCCGGAGCCGGGTCGCTGAGAAACGTTTGAACTTCTGCGGGCGTCGGTGGCAGTCCAGTTAAGTCATACGTGACGCGGCGGATGAGTGTGCGTCGATCCGCTCGTGGTGCGCGCTGCAAATGCAATGCGTCGCATTGTTGTGACAATAGGGTGTCAATCCCGGCGGGCGTCGCAGCGGGAACGTCGGCGAGAGGCAGGAGTGCCCACAACGGTTGATCCTGCGTTGGCTCGACACGTGGCGTGTCCTGAGCGGCTGGCGGCTCTGAGCGCGGATCCGGAGCTCCTTGTTGAATCCAGTCACGCACCCGAGCGATCTCGATCGCCGTCAGACGACCGTCGGGCGGCATGCTGATGCGATCACTACGCTGCTCGATGGCCTCCACGAGGAGACTGGCGTCGGGATTGCGGGGAACGATGGCTGGCCCCAAGTCGCCACCGCGGCGCAAACCGCTCGGTGAATCCAAACGCAAGTTGCCGGCGATTGTGTCGGCTCGCGCGGAGTGACATTCTAGACAACGGGTCTCAAGCAGCGGTCGGATGAATTGCTCGAACTCGTGCCGTTGCTTTGGCGTGATATCGTTCGCTGCCAAGCTGCCGGGCTGTTCGTCAGCTGTGGAAATTGCGTGACAAACAAGTGTCAGCGCAAGGCAGCAGCAAGCGATAATTCGTGCGGGAATTGCCGACATGGGGTGGGAGCACGCGGCGAGCCGCGGCGCATTGCGGGGAACGAAGTGCGACTACGTGAGGCTGATTATAGCCGATCTGTGTACGACGTTCCCAGTAGAATTCGTAGCAGATTGAGCCCGGGCTCTGCCGTCGCGGCGTTCACTTGACCATGCTCGGTAAGCTGATCCTGCCAGCAATCAACCAATTGACGCACGTAGTGCTGTCGCGACTCCTCGAGCCACGACGGATCGATGTGCTGCTGTGCCGATGGCCACAATCGCGCAAATTCATCCATGGCCACCGAGTCGCCTGACATCGCCGCGAAGGCTGCGGTGTCGAGTTCGTCCAGACGCTCCAAGATCCGTTCGCCTTCCAGGTTGAGCTGAAAGTCGCTCCTGCTCACCGGTGATGGAGACAAGAGGCAGAGTAGCTGCTCGGGGGTGGCATCCGTCATGCACGAATTGACCACTTCGGTTTGCGTCAGCCACGCGGCCGCCGGGTTGCGCAGGTCGTCGAGCGTCGTTTCGCTGGGCACGCGCTGTAGCCATTCAATGATGGCCGACCAGCCACCGTGTCGGTTCGCCGCTTGCAGTCGACGGCCCCACGGCGTCGAGGGCGGAATCAAATCGCTGGGCGCATCGCGTAAATCTAGATAGCTCTGCCCGCAACGGCAACTCGCCATGCTCGCTTCACTCAACAAGATCACCATCTGCGGCGCACTGGCCGGCGGGGACATTTCCCAGCCGCTGAAATAGAACTCGCTCCGCGCACCCGATGGCAACAGATGTTGAACCGTGCTCAGCCACTGAGTTGCGGAGTCCTCGTTGAGCAGCACCACGGTTGGTGAGCTTTGCATGGCGACGTCTAACGCCATGCTGGCTGAACCGATCATGGCTCGATCGTCGGTCAATTCGGTCGACGCACAGTGTTGTGGTGATTGCTGTTTCCATTGGCTGACGTTGAACGTCCCGACGCGAATTTCCAAACGTGGTTCGGCGTCGCCGACAGCTGGATGGTGGCGGCAAGAAATTCGTGTCCCGCTAGGCAAGGCAAAGTGGGCGAAAGGAAATAAGTCCGGTGTGCCTGCCTGGGCGGCCCAAGTAACAAGTGACTGCCGCAGTGCAACTTGATCATTGCTGGACAGCTGATGGTTTCCGTCCGCACCTGGCTTTGCCGCGGGACCGGACGGGACCTCTGGAGTGTCCGGAGTGACTGTCACACAGGACGACATACGTGGCGCACTGGGTGAGGCAACCGTCGCAGCGAACGGCTCCGGCGATGCGTTGAGTGGCAGCGGAATGGCGGACGATGTGGGCATGGGCGGGTTAACGTTAGCTACGTAACTTCACAATTTGTGCTGTCCGTACGAACCGGTGACGTCCGCGACGGTGTCTGAAGCTCGAATGTGCGCGGTGGCGAAATCGCGACAACCGCGGGCTCAGGTGTTGCTGGGAGTCAACAAGATGGACCGGCCTGTGATAAGATCCGAGGGAACTCTATCCCGCGTTCGCGCCTAAGTCGCGCGGTTGGTAAAAAACTTTGCACGGTTGTCTGAGCGGGCAGTCGGTAGGCAAGGAGCTACTGAAACCGTCAGCAAGATCGAGTCTGACCGAATTCCATGACAAACCAAGAAAATGCACGCGGTGGCCGGCCTAACCGAGGTTCGCGGGGCAGTCGGCCCGCGCAGGTAGACACTCCGTCCCAGCAGCGACCGACCGGTGCGGAGTCTCAGATGGCCGACGCAGCGACGGTGGCCTGGATGTTGACGCTCATGTCAACGCTCAGCGCCGAAGCATTGGGGTTAGTGACCCGCGGACTTGCGCTGGGCGGCGGCTCAGAGCGGCTACAAGTGTTGTCGGGCACCCTGCTCCTGGTGGCGGTCTTGTCTGGCGTGATCCTGCTGGTGCTAACCGGCATTACGCTTCGCGTGCGTCGTAATCCTCCCCCACGCCCCATCGTCGTGTTGTCGATCGTTAGCGGTTGCCTGCCCATGGTCACGACGGCGCTGATCGTTTCGCGATAAAAACGCGAGATTTTGCCTTGGTCGTGGCCCGCAATCTGCAAAGAACTGTTCGCCCCGGTGCGACGTAGGAGGGCTTGCGTTTGGCATCCCGCAAACGGGGAAAGGCCAGCGGATGTGGCTACAATGAGAATTTGGCGATTGGCGCTGTAACTGGCGAAAGTAAGAAGTTCGCCGCGGCAAACGGACGCTAACGCCTCACGGTGTACTGATTTGGCGGCTTCGGAATGATGATTACGGCACGATGAACGAGCGCGACCAAGCTATCGACGAACGGGTGCGACTCCAGCCTTCCGCTCAGGAAGTGTTGTCGCGCGAGCTACGTCGTCAACGCAGTTGGCGGTCGCGGCTATTGTCGTGTCGCGAAGAGATGCCGAGTTGGCTGGTCAGCTTGGTTTTGCATTTGGTGTTTTTCTTGATGATCACCGCCGTGGCCGCTCCACCACTTACGGGGCCTCGCGGGGGCGCGGGGCGCATTTCACTCGAAGCGGCCTTCTCATCAGCCGAAGAAACTCGCGAAGCAACGGGGCCGGTCGTGTCTGTGAGGCCGGTGGAAGCTCCGGATAGCGAAACGCTCGAACAGGCCGAGACGACAGGTTTGCCAAAACACGTGGCGAATACGCCCGTTCAAGCACCTCGTCCCACTGCCGAGGTCCAACCCAACGGGTCGCCCAGTGGCGGTTCGGCGAGCCTTGAGACGACGGGGCGGACCCCAACGATGATCTATAAGAAGCCTTCGAAGTATGCTGGGTACCTGAATCGTTTGAACACCAACCGACCCGCCGGTGCGCAGACCATGCAGGTGCTCAAGCCGATCACCGAAGTACCGCTTGATCCCGAGCAGCGTCGGCTGGATCAGGTTGTCGATGATTTTATCGCCTTCGATGTGGGACAATTGAGCGGCGCGGCAGGCCGCACCGCACAACGCCGCTTTTCGCTCTTGGGGCCGGAAGCCATCCCGGCACTCGTGCGCGGGCTGAACAAGTCCGCCAGCATTCACGCCAGTTGCCCAGTGGGCATGATTGCCGGCAAGCTGATGACGACACTCCGTTTGTCGAGTGATCCGTCCTTGCGTGATTATGCACTCGCGAACGTCGGGATGGGGGTGCCTGAATCCGCGCCTCACTACCATCGCTTGCAAGCGTTGCGGAAGAATTGGCTGGGGGCGAACGACATGCCTCAACCGGTTTCGGCGCTAGTCGAGCGAATTGGCATGTCGGGCGAGGGCGAACTGTTGGAACTGACCTTGGCGCTGACCGACGCGCCGGCAGAAACATTGGCTGCCGCATTGCGTTCGCATGACGACTATTTGGCGTCGGCGGCGATCCTGGCGATCATCCAAGGCGAACGGATTCGAGATCCACAACAGCAATCCACACTCCGCAGGGCGCTAGCGTATTTTTGTCAGAATACGACCAAGAGGTCGCTACGTTCGCTGGCAGACGACGCCGATCGTCGCCTGCGCTGAACCTAGCCGCACTTAGCTCACCGCCACGCCGTCGACAAGCTCACGGAATTGGCCGAAGAGATATCGGCTATCGTGAGGTCCGGCGGATGCTTCCGGGTGGTATTGCACGCTAAACGCGGGATGTTCACGGTGGCGAAGGCCGGCAATCGTGTTGTCGTTTAGATTGCGATGAGTAATCTCCAGCGAGCTGGGCAGGGACTCTTCCTCGACGGCGAAGCCATGATTCTGCGAAGTGATCTCGACCTTACCCGTGATGACATTGAGCACCGGTTGATTCGCGCCTCGATGGCCAAACTTCAACTTGAAAGTCTTGGCTCCGCACGCTAGCGCCAGCAATTGGTGGCCAAGGCAGATACCAAAGACTGGTTTCTGCCCGATCACTCCGCGGATCGCATCAATGGCGTAGTTGAGTGGCTCGGGGTCGCCGGGGCCGTTGGAAAGAAACACACCGTCCGGGTTGGCTGCCAGAATCTGCTCAGCCGTCGTTGACGTTCCGGGCATGATCGTCACGTCGAAGCCGATGTCGTGGAGGTGACGCGGTATGTTCCATTTCATCCCGAAGTCGAGCGCGACGACGCGCGGCCGTCGCTCTGACGACGTGTGAGTGTCGCCTGGCAGCGTGGCCCACGTGCTGAGCGGTTCGTTCCAGCTACGCGACTGATCGGCGACGACCTCTTGCACCAAGTCGCGACCGACCAGGCCCGGACTTTGACGGGCCTTCTCGACGAGCCGGTTGTCGTCCAAGTCAACGGACGAGATTACGCCGCGCATGGCGCCTTTCTCACGAATCCGTCGCACGAGTGATCGCGTGTCGATGCCGGCAAGGCCCACGATGCCATACTGGTTCAGATAATCATCAAGCTTGCCTTCCGAACGGAAGTTGCTGGCGACGCGACTATTCTCGCGCACGATGAAGCCAGCTAAGTGTGGCTTGGAACTTTCAACGTCTTCCGAATTGATGCCGTAATTGCCAATTTGCGGATAGGTCATCGTGACAATTTGGCCGCGGTAACTTGGATCGGTCAAAATCTCCTGATAGCCAGTCATGGAGGTGTTGAAGCAAACCTCCCCATCAACTTCCCCGATGGCGCCAAACGCGACACCTGTGTAGACTGTGCCATCCTCGAGCGCCAACTTCGCCACTTGAGTCATCGATTTCTCCGTGTTCGCGCCTTGGTTTGGGCGCGTTGAGGTATGTGCGTCGCCTTGCGATGGAACGAGAAAAAAATAACCGGAAAGCCTATAGATTTGCGTGCCTAAAGTCACGCACTCGGGTGCCCGATACAGCTTGTACGGCTGTGGGTCTCCGGTCGAAACGGCAACGTTTCAATCGGTCAGCCAAACTCCTGGGTCCTTGTTGCGGCGAACAAGGGCCCTTTTTTTTGCGCTGAATCAGACAACGCGGCGCATCCTGCTGAGGCGTCGCCTCCTGCTTCGGGAAGATTGTCGCGGGCCAAGCCGAAATCGGCAAGGGCCGAACGTCATCTCGCCCGGAGTCTTCACGATATCTCTCGCATAATCGTTGCGAGCTGCCCGCCCGACGATCGAATTCTTTGAAACTGGGGGATCTCGTTAAACTTTCCTAGCCACACCCCGGGTTGCGAATTAGTTTCATCTTTAGAAAGCACGTGCGTCAAGCACGTCATCCACACCTGGGCTTTCTCACCCCCCCCGTGTTGGGCGGGTTCGGGCAATCGTCCGAGCCCGCCTTTTTTTTTGCGCGACGCCGATCGTGGGATATGGTAGGCGTCGAATGCCGCGCGGGAAGCATTGGACGTCGGCGGCTGGGGAGCCGGTTCCGGAAGCGAATTGTCGTTGGCGTCGACCGTGACATAAAGTGACATACAAAGCGTCGTTCGGATCGCGGGCAGGGTGTCCAGGTGATGGTGCGTGCGTGCGAAGGTCGCGTGTTTTGCCGGGCTGCTTGGCGATTGCGTACATGAATCGTGTTTTGCGGCTGACGGTTTTTTTTCAGTTCGGCAGCAGATGAGTAGAATGCACGTGACGGGCTTCCTTGACAATGAACGCGATCTCGGCTACCTAGGGGCTCTCGCGGGCAAAAGCCGCTCATCGAGTGAACGCCGGCTCGAATAACCAGTTGGTTACGCGTATTCGTTCCACACACAAACGGCTGGCCGACACACTCAGATTTCGCTGTACCCAGGGGAGCTCACGAATCCATGGCGATGGACGACGACGACGATTTGGAAGATAACGTCAACGATAACGACATGGATCCAGATGATCCTCAGATCGATACGGATCCGCAGGCGGAACCGGAAGACTTCGAAGATTTCAACGACGAAGACTTCGACGACGAATTCGATGACGACTTCGAGGAAGAAGAAGACGACTTCGACTACGGCGAACAGAGCCTGGAAGACGATGCCGACAACGAGTCCAGTGGCAACGCCAACGACGTTGAGTTCGAAGAAGACTAGCCAAGCGCTCGATATCGGGGCATCGGTAGCATGCCCATCGTTGTCGTGGTTTAAGGTAGGGCAGTCACATTGACTGCCCTGCGAGGTCAACAACCAGAACACGCTTTTGCAAAGTGACGAAAATCACATGGCATACGGCGATCCCACGAAGGCGGGTGAGAACGCAGCTCTTGCGTTTCGCCCTGAGTTGACGCAAGACGAATTTGACCGCGAGTTTTTTGGGCAGATCTTGCTGCGAGGCGATGGCAATTCCGATGTGCTGCGCCGTCAGGCTGAGCTCCTGTCACGCTTTGGTGACTATAACGCGGCACTCCGCCTGGACCTGATTCTAGCGGACCGTTTTTCTGGTGAGCCTGTCGTGCACTACAACTTGGCGTGTAGTCTGAGCATGACTGGTCAACTCGCCAACGCCGTCGATAGCTTGGCCAAAGCCATCGAATTGGGATACGACGACTTCGGCCATATCGAATCGGATCCCGATCTCGATCCACTCCGCGATCTGCCAGAGTTCCAAAATCTGATCCCGCAGATTTGCTAGCGGCGCCGACGGACCAGTTCTTCGAGGCACATCCGCCATTCTCCTCAGCTCGCCGAAAGGCGCTCGCCCAATGGCACTCAGTCTAGATTTCAGGGCCGCAATGCCGTGGCGTTTCTACGCCAAGCTCCATGTCGTTTCCAAGCCGAGCGTCATTGTCGTTTCAATATTGAGCGTAAGACTCAGGCTCCCCTCTCGCCCAAACTTGTT
>JAGQPK010001069.1 GCA_020426755.1 Planctomycetales bacterium | reverse complement strand
GCGCTCGATTTCGGATTGGTGAATTCGCACCGGGTAAAATGCTGAGGCTTCAACATTCAGAACTCAGCAATCATCCTTCGGCAATCGACTCGGACGCTCTCAAAACTCTTGCGCGTTTCGCTGTTTGCGACGCCACTCGTCGAACGGCCGATCGCCGCGGCGATACCAGGCTCGCAGCAGCAAAATTCCCGCGAAGCCGCCGAAGATAACGATCCCCAGTAACCAGCCGAGCGCCGTAGTCTGAGGTGCCGGCGGATGTACGAGCGACAAGGTGCGACCAATTAGCAGTGGGCTCAGTTGGCGCCGCTTCGTCGCGACCGGATCCGCGAATTGCTGATCGACAAACTCGCTCCGGTAGCTGCGTAATTTAAGAAAGTACGCATCGGTCGTGATCGCTTGTCGGACCTCATCACCTTGTGGCATGTCGCGGGGCAATTCGGCTAAGCAGAGCGTTACCGGAAACGTGGATGCATACGTGAGCTCGCGCCCATCCTGTGGATCGTGTAGCACGAGCAACTGGTCGAGCGGCACCAGGACCTCAACTTCGTAGTAATGATTGATGCCGTATCGAGCCTGGATATCCGGATCGGGCACGCGCACGAGAACTGCTCGGCGAGCGGTGCCGGTCACGCGCAATTGCTGTCCGGGAATTTCCTTGGGACGAGTGATAAGTCCCGCGAACTGTGATTGAAGTTGGTGGGGTGGTTCTTCAGAGCTGTTGACCGCTGGCATGCGCCGCACCGTCCACAGCATTTGATAGAACGCCTCACGATCTTCTTGGACTAACGGTTGGCCCTGAATCAAATCGTCAAACAGGGCGACATTCATGCCGGCGCTGCCCAATCGTGCAGCGCCGGTAGTAACGTTTCGCTGTGCGTCGGCCGCTTGTGGATGCCATCCGATCTGATCTGCAACGAATACCCAGCGCGGCTCCTCGTTCGGCTGGCTGGCCAGCTTAAAGAAGAAGCCATCTGCCGAAATGGGCAGCCCTGCTTCTGGAACGTCCAGCGTTTGCCAACGCGCCGGCAATTGGCGTACGCAAAGTTGAATCGTTCCTTGCGAGTCCGTACCGGCGTCTCGTGTTGGGGAAGTGTCAAGTTCAAGTTGATAATAGGCAGCAAAACCAAACCGTTGTGAGATTTCCGGCCCGAGCGTGATTTTACGCAACGCACGCACTCGTCCAAACAGCGTGCGCATCTTTAGTCGATTCGCGACTACATCTGCGGTCAGCGTATCCAAATCCGTGGCCGACGGATCCTGCCGCCAACCGAACCGCTGCATCACGTCGATGCGTGGCAGTAAGAACAGCAAGCGGATAAGTGGTTCGGCATCATTGTCATTCAGCGGGGTGCCATCCTCGATTAATCGCGCGACACTTTCGTCGAAACCCAACTTGGCCAGAATATCGGCCGGTTGGGGCGATGACCCGACGGCGAGCGGCGGCGCGATTTCGGCCTGTTGAGCTAGCGCGGTCGTCAGCAAGTTCGTCGTTCCAACGATGACGAGACAGGACCAGACTAGCAACGAGCGGATGGGGCGACGGCAGTTGATTTCGCAATGTCGCATAAAACGGGCTCGACCATGGAAATGCTGAACTTCGACTTTTGAATGAGTTCGCCGTAACGCGCTAGCGTCGGTTCGTTGGTGGTTCGCTGCAGAATGCGGAATTCAGAATTCAGAATTTTGAATAAACAGTCATTAGTTATTTAGTTATTTGATATTAGTCATCTTCCATTTTTGCCTTGCGCGGTCCTGGTAGACGCGTTCAGAATGCAGTTTATCAGCCGATTTTCGATTTCGTTGATTCGTTCCGCATCGCCCATCGTGATTCTAAGTCTTCACATGAAAAATGACTAATATCGAATAGCTAGTGACAGATTCTGCTGGTCAGTAAGCCGAGTCGAAAACGAATCGTGGATGCTTCGGACCGGTGTTCGCACCCACGTCTGCTGTGTCCGCAACTGCTCCGTGCATGTGGGGTTTTGGGCGGAGAACCGTGGCTAACGCCAAAACGGCGAACTCAAAGTGACGTTGTCCATCAGTGACATGCTACGAAATCCAAAATTTGATATTCAAGACTCAGAATTTAACATCCGTCTCACGCTTTCGTCGCAGC
>JAGQPK010001068.1 GCA_020426755.1 Planctomycetales bacterium | reverse complement strand
GAGGTCGCCGCAGACTGATTCGGTCGACCTCCGCGTATCGAACCGATCCGCGTATCCATCCGACGCTCTTGCGCTGCCGCGAACTATTTCCTCGCTGACAGCTACCCGAGAATCTCGTCTCGCAGGTGCTCGACCGCGTGAGGGAGTCTTGCACCCTGATGCGTCACCACGCGTGACGCCAGGTAGTTACCCCACCGAGCCGCCCGCTGGGGTTCGTAGCCGCGACTCAGTCCGTACAGCACGCCGCCTGCAAAGGCGTCGCCGGCACCCACGGTGTCGATGGCCTGGACGGAGTATCCCGCGACCAGTTCGCTGTGACCACCTTGGACCACGCGGCAGCCATTCGGCCCGTCGGTAATGAACGCCAGCTCCACCCACTCGCTCAGTTTACGAGCCGCTCCGTCCAGATCGGCCGCTCCGGTCAGATGCTTGGCCTCATCCGCGTTGCAGAAGATGATGTCGCAAAACTCCGCAGTTACGCGGCGGAAATCGTCGCCAAAACGCTCCATCAGAAACGGATCGGAGTAAGTCAGCGAGACTTTCACGTCGAGTCGCTTGGCGGCCTCCATGACGGCAGTGCTAGCGGCGCGCGGTTGCGGCGGATCCCACAGGTAGCCCTCAATGTAGGCGTATTTGCAGCGTGCCAAGCGATCGAGGTCGATGTCGGACGGGGAGAGTTCGGTCGAGATACCCAAGTGAGTGCACATCGTCCGCTCGGCATCCGGCGTCGTCAAGACAAGGCAGGTGCCGGTCGGAGCACCGGTTTCTGGCGCGGGGTGAACGTCGAAGTGAATACCCGACTCGAGCATATCCTGGCGATAGAATTCGCCGTTCGTGTCGCGCGAGACCTTGCCCGAGTAAAAACCGGTACCGCCGCTTTGGGCAATCGCAATCATCGTATTCGCAGCCGAACCACCGGACTGCATTTGCAGATCGTGGCGCTCGAGATCTTGTAGCAGCGCTCCCTGCTTTTCCGCATCGACCAGCGTCATCGTGCCGCGGTTGATTGCGTGTTCGCGAACAAAATCGTCGGTGACCATGGCCAGAATATCCACCATGGCATTGCCGACCCCGAAAACGTCAATTTGCTTTTCCGGCATCTAATTCCCATCCTCGCGTGATTCGGTAACCTGCTAAGCGAATCCGCCATTATCCGCAGGATGGCCAAAAAGAAAAGGCTCCGCGCGCCCGAGGGTGCGCGGAGCCCAATTCAAGGACTCTCATACGGCCAAAACGGCCGTCAGTTTAGCGACGTCGTCGCGCGGCCAAGCCGAGCAGACCCGCAGCCAGCAACAGAATGCTGGACGGCTCCGGCACAGCGGCCACTGCGGCTCGCTCACCCGCCTCGTAACCACCATCCGACAAAGCGGCAACCAAGTCGGTTGTGGTGAACAGGCCGTCACCGGTGAAGTCACCCGTCGACCAAACCGCGGCCGCACCGTTTTCGTAGGTGCCGGCGGAGAACAGCACCACGAGATCGCTCGTGTTGAACTGTCCATCCAAGTTGGCATCGCCAACCCAGCTGTTCTTCAGATCTCGGATCCAACGGGTGATGTCGAGCTGATCAACCTTCGAATCGTTGTTCAGGTCGTAGATCGCACCGTTGCCGCCCGTTGCGGATTCCATGGTGAGTGCATCAATGTCGGCGGCATCCAGTTGCCCATCGCCATTGAAGTCGCCAGGAAGCCCGCCCGTTGGTACGAACAAAATCGGGGCGTGCGAGATCGTGAAGTAGAACGTCGTGCCGTCGTTACCATCGGCAATCAAGTCGACGGAAGTCGGATCAGCGACGTTGTAGTTACCAGCACCGTCTGGGTCGATCGCAAAGTCAACGACCGAACCCACCGCGAGATTGACCAGCAGGTCGACGGGAACGCTCGTGCCATTCGACAGTTCCGACCAGACTTCCGTGCCATCGACGAAAATGCGTCCGATCGTGCCGTCACCGTTGGCACTGCCGTTGTTCAGCAGGCCCTCGATCGAGAACTCGCCTTCCTCGTCGCTCACCCAGCGGCGGACCGTCCATTGGACTTCGGGCGTCCCTTGTCCGTTGGCGGCAGGATGGCCACCGGTCGCCGTCAGTTCGGTCCAGGGACCGGCCGAGGCGTTGGCCAGCAG
>JAGQPK010001067.1 GCA_020426755.1 Planctomycetales bacterium | reverse complement strand
CGCGGTGATGTTATCGAGTGTCCTAACTCGCGTCGATGGCTTCATGGCATCAACTTCACAAATCATCTTGCGCATCGCATCAAAGCCTGCGTCGCGAAACGTCGTTGCATCGACGGGAGTGCAGCCCGTTACAAGTTCGTATAGCAGAACACCGAGCGAGTAGATATCACTTCGCGTGTCGACATCTAGGCCGCTCATTTCGGCCTGTTCGGGACTCATGTATTGCGGCGTTCCCACCATTTGACCATAGCGAGTAAACAGAGTCCTTTCGGTGAGACGCTGGTGGAGAGCCTTCGCCACGCCGAAATCAATCACCTTTGGCACCGGCCGTCCGTCATGCAACGTGATCATGACGTTGCTCGGTTTTAGGTCGCGGTGAATGACGCCCTTGTGATGCGCATGCTGAACGGCGCGGCACACATGAGTGAAGAGCTGTAGTCGCTGTCTTGTCGATAAGCGGTTTTCATCGCAATACGTCGTGATCGCAACGCCGTTAACCAGCTCCATCGCAAAATAAGGATGCCCCGTATCGGTCGTCCCGCCGTCCAAGACCTTGGCAATGTTGGGATGATCCATCATCGCCAGCGCCTGCCGCTCTGCCTCGAAGCGACTGATAACTTCACTGGAAGCCATTCCCGGCTTTATAATCTTGAGTGCCACTTTGCGACGAATTGACTGTTCTTGTTCGGCCATGTACACCACGCCGAAGCCACCCTCGCCAATTCGTTGCAGCAGCTTGTATGGACCGATTGTCGTTCCTACAAGTCCTTCCACCGCAGCGTCGCCCAGACGACTCAAATCAAATGGGTGGTCCAGCATGCTGTCGGCGGCGGCATCCGCTTGTATTAGCATTTCAACTGCAGCACGGATTGTAGCGTCGCCGGTCTCGCGGTTCAGGAAATCAAGTCGCTCATCGCCTGGCAGTTCACGTACGACGAGGAAGAGCTGTTCGATCCGATCTTTATCGGCAGCGTCAGGCATCGTCACTTTGCTCCCTTTAGCTCCTGAGGCGCTGCCCGCGGCAGGTCGAGCGTGAAACGAGTTCGCCTCGGATTGGGACGTTGATTATAGTCTCACTTCGCTGTTTTCGCCCTGATGTCGAGGCGTGTCAACGCCCGCGACGTGAACGCTGTCCAACGGCGATGGCAAGGAATACGATCCCGGTCACGCAGGGACTAACTGGCTCCGGCACCGCCGTCGCCGTGAACTGCATCGCGGCCAGAATTGACCACGGATAAGTGCCCTGACTCGAGATGGGGCTACCGACCACGAGTCGTATCGCGGAGCCCGAAAGTTCCTGATTGTCGACTCGCCAGGGCTGATCGAATCCTTCAAAAACGCCGTCCACAAGCAGGTCGCCGACACGAGGATCGTATATAAACGGCTCATCGAATACTACTCTTAGGAGGAAATCTTCCATCGACGGATTAGCGGGCGACACAATGCTCAACGCCCCATGATAGACCTCACGCACATCGTCCCCGACATTCTGCTCGTAAGCCATCCTCAGTGATGAAACCGGGCTGGTCGAAAGACGCAAGCTAAAGTCTTCATCAATCGAAGTGATCGAACCCGAGCGTTCATTGGGGCGCCACGCCAGCGAAGTGATGCTTACCGGACCGTTGAAATCAACGAAGTATTCGCTGGCATAAAGCCATTGTACGCGTCGCGGTTCCGTGGGTACGTCACCAAAATCATTGCCGAAAGTCGCATCCATGCCAGGTGGCAAGACGATGGTCGGTTCCTGAGCGGACGCGAACCGAGTTAGCGACGCAATTACAATAGCCACGATCAGAGAGAAGAGCGACGTTCGCATGTTACACCTTTTGTCAGGATGAAATTCGCATGCATAAACTTCTACGCATGTTGTCTTGAACTATTGGAAAAGTTCCGTTTCCCATCGACCAGTGCGACGACATCACCCAGACCTACGACGGTCCAATGCGGTTGTAACCGCATTCAGGTCAGTCGCGAGGTATACACCCGTTCCTTCTCGATGTTACGCAATCAACGCGCCGCGAGAAGCCGTACGCAACACGTCAACGGCGGGGGCCGCGTCAGCCCGTTCGTAGCCGCCGACAGCAAATGCCGTAACGAGATCGGATGAGTTGAACACTC
>JAGQPK010001066.1 GCA_020426755.1 Planctomycetales bacterium | reverse complement strand
GAAAGTGATTTTCGAGACGGACTTCGTCTCGCGCGATGAGCATAAGATCAAGTTGTGTGAGATCTGTTTGCGTGCCGGGGCAGAATTCGTAAAGACGAGCACCGGGTTTGGTTTCGTCAAGCAACCAGATGGCGCGATGAAAACGGTCGGTGCGACCGAACACGACATCCGCTTGATGAAGGCGCACTGCGGTGACCATCTACAAGTCAAGGCGTCCGGCGGGATTCGCAGTTATGAAGACGCGCGGCGAATGGTCGAGTGTGGCGCGACGCGGTTGGGAACGAGCGCGTCCGAAGCGATCGCTAAGGGCGTCGCGGCCGAATCGGGTGGATATTAGGTTCTAGATGCGAGTCGTTAGTCGTGAGTTTCTAGATCGCTAAGTGCTAGTTCGCCGAAAGGCGCCAGCCGCGGTTCTCATCCGAACTGGATACGTTTACAGCAGCACGAACCGACGCCAACGCGTTGCGGCGAACTACCGAGCTGCAGCTGCAACACATCCTGATCAATCTCCGAGCCAGATCCGTTCACCACGTAAGTTGAGCCAAACCCTGCGTGACAGTAGCACAACAACAGCAGCTGATCGAAGCGGCACTCGCGGTGCGTCAGCAAGCGCACGCGCCCTATTCAAAGTTCCTAGTGGGAGCAGCTTTGCTCGATGATCAAGGCGCGATTCACATCGGTTGCAACGTCGAGAACGCATCGTACGGCCTGACGATCTGTGCGGAGCGAGTTGCGATCGGCGCCGCAGTTGCAGCGGGTCGGCGCCGTTTTGTGGCGATCGCGATTGCCGCCGATCCTGCCGTTTCGCCCTGCGGCGCCTGTCGACAGGTGCTCGCCGAATTTGCCCCGAATCTGCCCGTATTGCTCGTCGATGCCAACACGTCGTCACTCGTCAAGGAAACGACAATGGCCGAGTTGTTGCCGTTGCGGTTTGAGTTTCGGTCTTAGTTTTGACGTGCAGTCCCTCCTCCCGCAAGTGACTCTCAACTGTTTGCACCGCGCAGTCCGGGAGGAGGATTCAGGGGGAGGGCGTTGGTTACTGAGAAGAAGATCGCCATAGCAGCCGCCGCCTCCACCCGCGAATAACTTGCTTCGTTTACCTTCACTTTGCCACCATTCGACGCCAACTCGGAAGGTGCCGAATATCGTTCGCAGCGATTGATCGTCACGCGCACTAAACCGCTGCGAGTGGATCTTCACGTGGTTCCCTCCCCCTGGCCCCCTCCCGGTATTGCAGTTCCCGGATTGGATACCATCGACGGGAGTGGGAACCGCCGCGCGTAAATGCCTTGCGGCGAACGTGCCGACCTTCGTCACGCAAATAGTTTGCTTTCTACTCACAGCGATCAACGATCAGTTCGAGTGGCTGCGGCGGCGTGTTGTCTGCGCTGATTTGAATTGCTCTGCCAAGCCGAGATGATACAAGCTCTGCTCCACTTTGCATGCTGGCGAAGACCCGCAGCAACGGCTGATCTCGCTCGACATATTCGCCGACACGCACCAACATCTCGATTCCGACGGATGCATCGATTTCATCCGAGGCAAGTTTTCGACCGCCGCCCAATTCGATGATTGCCAAGCCAAGTTCGCGGCCAGCAATCTCGGTCACCCAGCCAGCCTGCTGAGCAACCACGTCGTAAGCCGGGGCGGCCGACATCGCCGGCAGTCGCCCACCTTGGGCTGCGACCATGCGTTCAAACTTCTCGAATGCGGAACCGTTATCGAGGGCATTCTCGAGCCGTCGCAGTGCTGCGGCACGAGTGTCGGATTGATGCACGGCCATCAGTAGTTCGGCACCCAGTTCACAGGTTAGCCGTCGCACGTCCGCGGGCCCAACTCCGCGCAGCACGTCGACCGATTCATGTACCTCAACGGCATTACCGACCATTCTTCCCAAGGGTTGATTCATATCAGTCAGCAAGGCCGACGTTCGCACGCCGAATTCATTGGCGACGCGAACCAAACTCTCAGCCAGCGCACGCGCCGCCGGTAGTGTCGACATGAATGCGCCGCTGCCGAACTTCACGTCCAGCACGAGAGCGTCGAGCGATTCGGCAAGCTTCTTACTGAGGATACTGGCCGTGATCAACGGGATCGACTCAACGGTTCCGGTCACGTCA
>JAGQPK010001065.1 GCA_020426755.1 Planctomycetales bacterium | reverse complement strand
GAAACTTAATTTGCCGTCTCCCAAATCAACGGGAGCAATTGCTGGCAAACTAATTTTCTCAGGAAGCAGGCCGCGGCGGGGTGTGTCTGTGTCCGCGATGAACGAAGACAAGCGTACGAGTCGCGGAGATGCGTTCGTCGCTCCTGGCAGCACTGAATTTCGGATCAGTCCGCTGATTCCGGGACGATACCGCGTTGAAGTAACGTCGCCTGAAATCGAGACTATCACCTTCAATCATGTGGTCGCGCCCAAAGATGATTGGGAAATCCCGGTAGAAGTGCGCGGACAACTGCGTCTGACCGGGCGCGTGATTGATGATGTGGGGCAGACCGTCCAGGATTTTCGCATCCGCGTCGTGAAAGTTGGTCATCTGCGCGGTCCGTGGTATGTGCAACCGACCAATTGGAGACAGGTAACCGACCCGGCAGGTAAGTTCGAGGTGGACGTCGTTGGACCTGGCATCTATCAAGTTTCCGTCTTGGCTGACGGTTGGGCTTTGGCAAGCAGCGAGCCGCTGAATACTGATGAATTGCCGACGGAGCCCATTGCGTTTCAGCTCGTTCGCGGCGTCACCTTACAAGGGACCGTGGTTGATGACGCGGGGCAGCCAATTGACGGTGCGGTTGTTGCACCGCAATCTGCCTCACCACAGGTGCTACCACAACACGAGCGAGGTTTTGTGGGTGACGAACTTGCCGTGGGAACGGTAGGCGGAAAATTCAAGCTTGCTGCGCTGCCCACCGGAAAGGAAGTGCTGCGAGTCACTCACCCAGACTACTTGCCGACGATCACCGAGGAATTCGAACTCAATCGAGATACCCAGCTTCCTGCCATTGTGCTTCGTCGCGGTGCCACGGTTCATGGGACCGTGTACAACAACGCAGGCAAACCTCGCTCCGGATTCACCGTCCAGTTCCACGACAAATATGCATACTCTGGCAAGGACGATGCACAAGCGGGTTTACTCGCCTCAGTGGTTACGGATCACGAGGGAAGATATGAAACGAACCGTTTGCCCGAGCGACTCTGTTACGTTCATTTGGAACCCGAGTGGGATCAGGACGGCGTCGTCCGCACAGCCATCTTGCCCGTGATAGGTAAGGAGCAAACGTTGGATCTCGGGGGACCGGGTGGCATTCGCGGGAAGCTGCTGGTGAACGGAGTTCCGCAAGCCAATGTCCGCTTGCAGTTGAGCGGCGAGAGCGCTCATTTCGGTGTCTTCAGGGCGTTCACGCAAACGAACGCGGATGGCGAGTTTGTATTCAGCCGACCTCCAGCGGGCGCTCGTGTGCTTTGGTATCAAACTGGAGATAGACGCAGCAATTGGATTCGCGCAGGAGAAGTGACCTATTCGGCATCACACGCTGCGGACGAGTGGCTCGACATTGGCCAAGTGGACCCGCGCAGTGGCACGGTGCTTGTGAATTTGCAGGGGATTTCGACTGATGAAGTCGCGAACGTGCGCCTGCAGGCGATTGACCCCAACTTTCTAATTCTGAACGAAGTCGGAAATCAGCAAAGTCGCAAAGCAGCAGATACGCCATTTACCTTTGATGATGTGGCACCCGCCGAACTCGAGGTGAGCATCATTCGCACTGACGGTGTCGTCTTGATGACTCCAACGGTCGTTCGCGGAGGCGTAGAACCACAGGAGATAACAGTTCATTGGCCGCCTGCCGTAGGAACTCTCGAAGTTAAGCTAGGACCAGAGTTCAACGGTTCGGCAGAAATCGCTCAGCCTAGGCTCCGCAGTTCTGATGGTCGTGTGCTGGCGTATTTGGAGCCGAAACCGGGCAACGAGCCGATCAGGCTCGAACGACTTCCAGCGGGCGACTATTACCTGACAAACCAAGACTTGCGGGATGCTCGGCGTTTTCAGTCATTCACGATTTCAGCCGATGAAACGACGACTCTTGATGTCGAAGCGTCCGCGTTTAGCTTCGAGGAGCATTTCGGGATTGCCCGAATTCACTGGTATGGCGCGGACGGCGTGCCGCTGCCAGGAGTCAATGGTTCTCTGAGCAGCGGGGCAACTGCCGGACAGGTGCGGATCACCAAGCGTGACGCCGAATGGACGGTATTCGGCGCGCCGGGCGAGTATTCGCTCTCGACAGAGTTCCCG
>JAGQPK010001064.1 GCA_020426755.1 Planctomycetales bacterium | reverse complement strand
ATTCATAAATCCTCAAGAGAACCGTCGTCTGACGTTTTGCGAGGAAATGTCACACGCCGGCAGAAACCACTGCGGGTGCTCGTCCTGGCGGCGCTTGGTCGCCGAGTAATCGCTGGCGAAACGCCAAATGGCGACGCCGCGTGATCTCCACGAGCGGTCGCCAAGCGAGCGCGGTCAGCCGATGCTTAATCAACAAGTGCCAGAGCCAGTTCGAACGTTTGTAGAGATACGACATCGCCAAGTACGGAGCGACACTTCGCCAGTCGGACGGTCGTCGTCTCCAGATAGACGCGTGCGAAAAAATTCGCCGGTAGCATTGCTCATATCCAGCGGCAAGTTGTTCCACTGACATCCGCCGAGGGCGAAACACGACGTGCGCCGTGTCGTACAAACTCCAGTCTCGGTGCAAGAGGCGTCCCTCGGATTCCATTTGGCGGAACAACGGTGTTGCTGGATAGGGCGTCATGATGTGGAACGTAGCGCACTCGAGTCGATTGCTTTCGATCCACTCCATGGTTCGATCAAATACGTTAGGTTCGTCGTGATCGAATCCCAATACGAAGCTACCGTTGACTTGGATGCCGTTTTCGTGGAATAGTCTGACACGGCGCGCATAGTCAGTTGTCGGTGGGCTCTTCTTTCGCGCATCGTTGATATTCGAATTGTTGAGTGACTCAAAGCCCACAAATACACCGGTGCAACCAGCCAACGCCATGTCTCGAACCAAGGTTGGGTCATCGGCCACATCGATCGAAACGGCTGCGCTCCAAATCTTTTCCAGTGGGCGCAGGGCGTGACAGAGGGTCCGCAGATACTCAGGTTTGGAGCCAAGGTTGTTGTCGGTGAAGACCGCATAGGGCTGATCGTCCGACAAAAACTCCGCAACGACTTGTTCCACGTCACGCATCAAGTACGGCATGTGCAGTCCGCGCGTCGATAGATAGCAAAAGTCGCAGCGGTTGTGACATCCTCGTGTGGCAATCAAACTCGTTGTGGTCAGGAAGCTCGCGCGAGGCAAGAGATCGCGGCGCGGTGCCGGATCGTCTCGATAAGGCCGAGAAAACTCAGATCGATAAACAGTTTGTAGCCGACAGACTTCGACGTCGCGCAGAATCTGACCCCAGAGTTGGACGCCATCACCAATCGCCAGTGCATCCGCGTGCGGAGCGCACTCGTCCGGACAGGAAATCACATGGAGTCCGCCGAGTACGACTTTGCAGCCCTGTTGACGAAACCACCGAGCCAGCTCGAAGGCACGCTCGGCGAACGTCAAGTGGACGCTGATTCCGACAACTTCCGGCAGTGGGTCACAAGGCGGCGCACCTTGCAGTAGGTTCTCGTCCCAATAGCGAACTTCCCAATGCTCTGGTGTTGCGGCTGCAACGGAGGTCAGCGCCAAGGTTGGCGTCAACACATGCTTTCCATAGCTCGCGTGTGGATCCTTGGGGTAGAACGGATTGAGCAGAAGTGCGAATTGCTTGCGCACAGCACGCTGAGACGGTGATTTTGGAAGATCCGGCGCGATACGCATCGCGCGCGGCATCCAGTGGCGGTTTGTCACGGACTACATCTCCAATTGTTGATGGCAGAAACACGCTGCCAGCGACGCTCGGATATGGAGTCCTTGCCCTCGCTCGTGCGTCAATCATTCGAGCATACATTGCGACCGTCGTCCACTCAGGCCGACTGCGCGACAAAATTATGCTCGAGACACCCGTTGTACGGTGAACGCACTACGTTACCTTCCAGGCGATGGTTCTGAGAATTCTCGTGGCGGCTCAGCGCGGCGATGTCGCTTGCGACAGTTTTTGGAGTGCGATCGCGCAGCTATCGCTTTTCGCATAAGCTGGCGCAGCGGAAATGGCGGATATTGGATTGCTTCAAAGGTTGCCGAAAGGCGTTAGCCGCGGTTCTGGCTGTCCAAACCAGGTGCTGGGGAATACCGACGCTAACGCGCTACGGCGAACGAGTTGAAAGAACGGCAACTCAGTCGACTTCGCTGACACAACGATTTAGACTAACACCGTTGTCAGTTCGGCACCGTTCACCTCATTCACGGAGTTGCGAGCGCGATGAATTGTTTTTCTCGCTGCCTTCTAGCAAGTGTACTTGTGACGTCGATCTG
>JAGQPK010001063.1 GCA_020426755.1 Planctomycetales bacterium | reverse complement strand
AGATTGGTGTGACCAGCGATCAAACGGTCAACATTCAACTCAGCGGCATCTCGCTTCGCTCAGCTCTGAAGCTCATGCTGCAAGACCTCGGACTCACCTACGTCGTCGAAGATGAAGTCCTCCAGATCACGACCCCCGACGATGCCAATGCCAAGACCGTCACCAAAGTTTACCCGGTCGCTGACCTCGTCCTGCCAATTCAATCCATGGGTGGCGGAGGCATGGGCATGATGGGTGGCATGGGAGGCATGATGGGCGGTATGGGTGGCGGAATGATGGGTGGCATGGGAGGCATGGGCGGCGGAATGATGGGAGGCATGGGCGGAATGGGGGGCATGGGCGGCATGGGAGGCATGGGCATGGGTGGCATGGGTATGGGCGGCTTCTTTGATGTCGCCGAAACCGTGGCCATCGGCTCTGCCAAGCCAGCCAAGCAGCCGGCAGCCAAAGCGGCAGTCAAGCCAGTCGCTCCAGCCACAAGAGCAGCAGTCGTCAAGACGGCCACTCACGCACCGCGTGCGATCAGCCTTAAGGTTGCAGCCGGACAAACGGCTGCGGATGCTTGGGACAAGTATTTTTCACAAGCACCGGAGAAGATCGTCGAAGCCGACGTGCGTGAGACGTTGCGAGATCGTATGAACGACCGCAACGCTGACGAGGTCTCGACGATTCTCCAAAGTGCAATTCGCCAAGGCTATGTGCGTCCGTGGATGTATGAGGCCCTGGCGCGAGCGATGCAAGTCCAGGAAGCACCGGCCGAAGAGATCGAACGTGCCATCATGTCGGCTGTCGACCTCACGGGTAGCCCGGAAGAAGTCTTGATGACTGCCGTGTTTCTGTCTCGCAACGGCTTCGACGCTCGCGCGTTGTCGCTGTACCGCGAAGTTGCAGATGCATTTCCGGGTCGTCCCGAGCCATTCGCCCGAGCCCTTGAACTGGCCGAGCGTACGGGCGATGCAGAGGCACTAAAATGGGCCATCTCGAACATTCTGTCGCAATCATGGCCGACGGAACAACAAGGAATTCGCGATAAGGCAATCACCCTGGCCAAAGCGACATTGAGCGAGCTCCAGAAGTCGAATCCTGGGGAAGCGTCGGAGTTCCAGCATGAGGTCATGGCCGCTTTGGCTCGCGATTGTGAAATCGAAGTCTCTTGGACCGGTTCGGCGGACATCGACTTGATGGTGGAAGAGCCATCCGGCTCAGTTTGTTCTCTGCAGAACCCCCGCACGATTTCTGGCGGTGTGCTGTTGGAAGATGTTGCCTCTGACGTCAACGCGACGAACAACGGCTGGTTGAAGGAAAAGTACAGTTGCACCCAAGGTTACAACGGCGAGTATCGCGTGCTGGTCCGCCGCATTTGGGGCGACGTTACGGAAGGCAAAGTCACCGTTGATCTTTACCTGAACCGCAACACGCCGAACGAAAAACGCATTACGCATCAGATTCCGCTCGCCGACAAAGACGCGATGGTTCTGTTCACCTTAGACGAAGGACGCCGTACGGATGCAATTCCGGCCGAACAGTTGGCGGCAGTTGCCTCGGTCCGCAAAGCTGCCGATCAGGGCGTACTGGGCCAAGCGCTCAGCAGCGTCTCTGAATCGGAAGCAGCCGTGAACTTGGCTTTGGCGCGTCAGCGTCTGGCCAACGGCAACACGCCGTTCTTCCCGTTCGTGCGAAACGGTCGAGTGGGCTATCAACCACAAATCTCGACGTTGCCGGAAGGTTCGATGTTGATGGCAACTGCCGTCGTGTCGGCCGATCGTCGTTACGTCCGCTTCAGCGGCCTGCCGTTCTTCTCTGGCATCGGCGACGTGCAGACCTTCAACTTCTTCAACGGCACGACGGGTACTAACGGCACCGGTACTGGCACAACAACCGGCACCGGCACCACGGGCCTGGGTGCTGGCTTCTAAGAGCAACTGCCTAGATTCGAGTAATCACGAAACGCCGGGAGCAATCCCGGCGTTTTTTTATGAATATCTTGAGACTCGGGGAAGCGGGTCGCAATTCTGCGAAGCAGTTCGCCGCAATGCGTTAGCGTCGGTTTGTCATGGCGCTGACGTTGCAGTATTCAGATGTGATGATTCTCAACATCGAACAAGGTCTGAATGATTCTAGTCACCGCATC
>JAGQPK010001062.1 GCA_020426755.1 Planctomycetales bacterium | reverse complement strand
ATTCGCGGTGTCCTTCAACAAATCAAACAGCTCACGGTCGTTCGACTGATTCGCCTCCTGCCAGGTCGCACGAGCCGCGATCTGCTCAATCAGCTGCAGAGCTTGCCACGTCGTTGGCGCCACACAACCCACGAATGACTCGTCGTGAACAAGCTGACAACCGGCCGGAGTTTCCAGATCGTTCAGATCGAGTGACGTGAGTGTGGCACCGTAGCACGGCGGCCTCAAGATCTTTCCGTAGACCATGTCCGGACGGCGAACGTCAGAGGGAAACCGATGCGAGCCGTCCACGATCGCAGCGAGATTCACCGCCGGCGTTGACTTACCCAGGATCGTCCATGCTGAGAGTGGTGACAGCGCACCGACACTTGCTGGGGCTGATGTCGCGCCCAGGGCCTGGCGGACAAGATCCGGTAGCGAGAGCGACTGTAGTTCGCCAGCCACGCGAAACTGACCTTGCTGAAACTCGATCTGCCCTGGCTCGACCTGTAACTGTTCGGCTGCCAGCGCCACCAGTTGTGCTCGCAGCGCCGCTGCGTCGCGCCGAATCTGGGGTATTGTTGCCGGCGTTGTACGACTACCGGCGGTACCGCCATCGTCCGGACAACGCTGCGTGTCTGCCAGAATCACATCAATGTCATGAACTGTGACACGCAACTCTTCTGCCACCGCTTGAGCTATCTGCGTTCGCGCCCCCTGCCCTACTTCCACCTTGCTTGACAACACCGTGACGCGTCCAGAATCAGAAAGATGAAATCGCTGAGCAAGCTTCACGGCGGCAGTCCCACCACCGCGTCGCCGCTGAGCTTTGGCAGGTGTCGTCACCGCCGTGATTAGCAAACCCGTTCCCAACAATTGCCCAAACTCGCGACGACTGGGCTCGATTCGATATCGAATCGGCTCGTGCAATTCATAGCGTTCGGGTTCATTTGTTTCGTCCGTTAGCTTCGCATCATCCACGGCGATCCCCCTCAAATCTTGCCTGGCGCGTACCAAGCACCGCGCGGTTCACTTAATATCAGGACCAGATAGATATCAGGACCAGATGGCCCAAATGCAAGTTAACGGTCGTACGCCAGCTCACGCAGTCGACAGATGACACGAGATGGGTCGCTCGTCACGATGAATTCCCTAACGAATCTGCCATTCGAGAATTCCACTCGATACATCAGCCTGTAGCTGAACCTCTAGACGCAAAGCATCTGTCGTGACTTCATCGAACTCGACGGTATTCAACTTATCACGCACTACGGTATATGCATCAGCTCGAGTCGTCGTGACTACTTTCCATGTCTCGCCATCCCGATACAACAAGCGCCAATGCTTGGGCACCCGGCACCGTCCTGTTCCAGTGTCGTCGAACCAATATACACTGACGCTGCTCACTTGGCGTGGATCTTTGAAGTCGTACTGCACCCACTCGGTGGAACCTTGTCGCGGCCACCACGTAAAACGAGGAATTGTGTGGTCGGTGGAGTCAGCGGGCAACAGCGCATCACTGAGCGCGTCGGTCGTATCGCCTGCAAAAGTATGCGAGGCCGTCGTTTTGTAAGCTGGTGGCGTTGGCCGCTGCGGTGGCAACCATTCATGTGCATCGGCTCCGTCGCCAATAACTGGAAATGACGAGATACGCAACCGTGCGGCGCCCATTGGAATGAGCGTCACGCGCTGAGCTGGTTCGTTCGACTTGACGGGACTATCTTGCAACGGTGCGCAGAGACCAAAGCGATCAAGCTGCCAATTAGGAATCTGCTTGCCCGAGGCAACGATTGTGATGGGCGCCGCGGCCGCTGTGAAAGGAAAATCATCGCGCGGCCACGCATGCTTCTCAATCTGGAACGACTGCTCCGGGTGCTGTTCGTCAATCAGCAGACCGATGTTCCAAGCACCATCTGGATGAATCTCATACGAAGGCCATTGCGACTTATCGACGCCAGGCTGCCACTTTGAATCGCCAATTGCCGTGGTGTCACTGTCCTTTCGCTCCAACCGTTCGGGAATCTTCAACGAGAAAGCTAGAGGACCATAGGAGACGCTCAGACTCTGATGATTCTGCTCCCACCGACGCACCCTGATCGACATGGGCAGCTTGAGTTGAACGCGATCACCATCGTGCCACTGCTGATTGATGC
>JAGQPK010001061.1 GCA_020426755.1 Planctomycetales bacterium | reverse complement strand
GCAGTGCGTATCCGATTTACGCTCGCTTGACCGGCGAAAAGAACGACAAGTTCAAAGAGTTTCTCAATCAGGCAGTTGATTGGCTCAACCGGCCATTGGCGGACGCCAGTAGCGTAGAGTGCGAGCAGTATCTTTCTCGCTCACGAATACTTGAGTCACTGCGGTTGGCATCGCGACGTGAACGTTGTGATTGGGAATATCCCATCGGTGAAACGAATACACTTTTGATGCTGTTGCCTGATGTGAATGAATCACGCATGTTTTGGCGATTTCAGGCGTTGCAGGTCCGGCACTTGGTTGCCCGTAAAGCTTATGATGAAGCCATTCAGGCCGCACAAGTTGGCTTCGCCATGACGCGGCATATTGAGCAAGCACCATTTGTCGTACATGATCTTGTCGCGATCAGTTGCGCGAACCTCATGTTGACGCAATTGACGGCGATGATTGAGCAGCCGGATTCGCCGAATTTGTATTGGGCGCTGTCGTCGCTGCCGGCTCCACTCGTTGACGTGCGGGAGTCAGTTGAGCTTGAATTGGATATGCTTGAACTGAGCTTCCCCGATGCCACACGGCTGGATCGACTACGGGGCGATGAATGGACGCGGCTCCTCGATCAACTCTTGGAAGCACAACACAACTACGGAAGTGATCTAGGACTGCTTAACAATCCTCGAGAGAAGGCGACGTATTTGGTTGAATGCCATGCCAAAGCAATGCGTTACTTTGTTAAGCACGAAGTATATTCCGCATCGCAGCTCGAAGAAATGCGACTGGAAGAACTGCTCGTGCGATGGATGTTGCATCCGCACGCGGTTGTCCGGGACGACCTGTTGAAATGGACATTCAGTTCTTATCCGAGTACGGAAAGATGGCAAGCGAACGACGAGGCGGCGTGGAAGTTTGATCCTGATCGTTCCCAACTTGCCGAGCGGTTGTACGCCGGACGATTAGGTGTATTGGGTGCGGATGTGCGTCTGCAGCAACGTCTAGCCATCCTGCGCGTAGTCGAGGCCTTGCGGATGTACGCCGCAGCGCACGACAGAAAATTGCCGTCGCAATTGGAGGATCTTGCGAATGTGCCCGTTCCGGTTGATCCGCTAACGGGTACACCATTCTTGTATGACCTCACTCCGTCGGGTAGTGCGCATCTGCGGTCGCGTGCCCCAAGTGAATACTCGCCCGATTATCTCCTGCATATTCGGCCGACGCGAGACGCTGGGAGCGAAGAATAGTCGGCTGATTGAAGCTCGAGGCGAGACGTCATCTCCTCGCCGAGCTATTCGTATTGACGATGTTTCGGATTGGCTTTTCAGAGGATGATTCTCATGCGGTTTCGTTCAGTCCAGTACTTCACTGTTGCGCTGTTCTACCTTGTCGTAGGAGGTCGTGTCACCTTCGCTGATCTGCAGGAAGCGACGCTGCGGCGACAGGCTCAAGCGATTGCGACACCCACGACGATTGCAGTTGCGCGAGTGCGACTTGAGAAGTTCAATCTTGCGACTTGGCAACAACAACTTGCTGGTGAGGATCAAGCAGTTCAACGGCCGCGCAGTGCGACCCTGCAAGTACTTGATCAGCTCAAGCAGCATGGTTGTAGCGAAGCATTCATGTTCTTCAAGATGAGTACGTTCGAGCACGAAGTCGATCGCATTGCGGCTCGCTTTAGCAGGGAGCCAGATGTCGAGCGGCTAGAGCAAACGTTGAGGCCTTATACCGCATTCACGACGTATGAATGGCGAGAAGATCTACTCGTTATCTCCAGAGATGACACATCGGCGGCGGTTGAGCAAACTGGACGTCATGGACTTGCGGAGGCGTTAGCAAAATATCCAGATGCGCCTGTCGTCTTCTCCATCGTGCCGAGTGATGCTCAACGCCAGGCATTGCGTCTGGTCGATGCTCGATTGCCGCCGGAATACGGCGCTGGCACCGTCAGTCAGTTGGTCGAAGATCTACGATGGCTGGTCGTTGCTGTCTCGGTTGAACCGCAATTCGGCATTGCAGCAACGGTTCAGGCGACTGATGAAGCAGCAGCCGCGCGACTTGGTGACTGGATTCGCATGCAGGTCGCGAGTGCTGGAGTTCGTGTCTCGGAACGTGCTTTGCAATGGATGAGCGAGTTGCAGGTTGCTG
>JAGQPK010001060.1 GCA_020426755.1 Planctomycetales bacterium | reverse complement strand
CAAGTACGCGCTGCTCACTTGTTCCGCTGACCAGATGGTGTCACTAGGGAGGTCGTCTGTGAACATGGGCAGCAGATTGTAATCTAAATAGCTCAGTGCTTCCGAAGCCAAACCGGCTGTGGCGAGCTTCTTGACCATCGACATCAGGTCAGCCGGAACTTCATTGACAAACCACCGTCCGGCCAACGGCACGGCCTGATCGCGTCGGTCGCCGTCCGGATCACGGACACGTTGCACATCTTGCAGCAGTTGTTCGATTGTCACACCTCCCTGATAAGCAACCGCCAGTCTGCCTTGTTCGTCCAGCAGCAGGCTGCACGGAATTGACAATGGACGCTGACGGCTTAATAGATACCGGAATATGAGATCGGCCACTGACTTCGTCGAATCGGTGGCGATACCCGCAACTTGTGATTGACTCAGTTTCGGCAGCACTTGCAGCGCTTCCCGGATGGCTGTTGTCGAGTTCGTTTCCACTTCATCGAGCGAGATCAACACGACGCGAATGCCTTGCTCCTCCAGCGATTGCTGATGTTTTGCCAGTTCGGCCAACTCCGTTAGGCAGGGCCCACACCAGCTGGCCCAGAGGAACACAGCACACGGCGAGAATGTCCGCACTGTCTGAGTTTGTGCGTCTCCGTCAACGAACTCGAGTTGCGGAATCGGCAGACGACGATGTGGCACGATCCGGCGTAAGGCAGCAATCGGTTCCGATTGATTGGGACGCTCAGGCAGTTCGGCATCCTGCGCTCGTTGCGGACGCTGCCAAGCCAATGCGTTCGTCTGATCTTGTATGATTTCAAGCTGGCGGTTGAGCGAGATGTCGTTCACGGTTTGCTGGGTGCCATCTGGCCAGCGCACGGTCAAATGCGAGAGTTGCATGTCGGGGCCGAGACCGATGTGCAGCCGCTTGGACGATTGTGCCAAGTAGCCGTCACCCGCGCGCAACGTGCGGACGATGGGCTTGTCTGTCCCGACTGGGTAGAGCGAAATTCGCGCGCCGATGGCGTCAGCGTTACAGTTCCGTCCCACCAACTTCAACGAGATCCAGTTGTTGCGGCCGGTCGGTTCGTCACGCGTGAGTTGACGTTCATCGTTGCGCAGGAATCTTAAGCGAGGGCTTGTGCGATTGCTTTGCCACACGTCGAGATCGCCATCGTGATCCCAATCTACTACGGCTAGGCCACGCGAATCCGACGAGAAGTCAAAGCCGGTTGCAAAAGATGCATTCGCGAATTGCGTGGACTGACTATTGATGAAACAGCAATTTCGTTCATTCCCGCTTAGTGAACGACCTTGAGTCAGGAGTGCGCTCAACGCGTCCCAGGCGAGTAGATAATCCTCGGACTGCTTCGAGGCAATTCGTTCTGTCGGTACTTGCGACGGTGATTGCGACGCAACTCGTCGCCACAGAAAACTTCACAAGTCGTCGGGATCGTCTTTGCTGGTTACCATCCCATTCCCGACTAAGAGATCCTCCCAGCCATCGTTATTAATGTCGACGAAATTCGCGCCCCACGACCAGCGGCCCATTGTTACATGGGCCGTTTCGCTGATATCCTCGAAGGTCCCGTCACCGCGATTGCGGAACAGAGTGTTGCCGCGAGCGTGGCGTTGATACAGTTCGCGCGTATCGGCGTCGGTAGTTTCGTTGCGGAATCGCCGCCGATAGGTGATGCGGTTTCCGGCTGAGGAGAACATGTTGCCGACGTAGATATCGGGGAAGCCGTCTCGGTCGAAGTCGCCCCAACTGATCGACATGCCTGCTGACACATCTTCGACACCCGCCTCGGCAGCCACATCGATAAAGTGTCCTGCGTCGTTGCGATAGAGATTGTTGCGTCCAAAGTCATTGGCCACGTAAAGATCCATATCGCCGTCGTTGTCGTAGTCTTCCCATGACGCGGCGTAGCTGAAGCGTCGATTGTTCGCGTCGAGACCGACTTGAGCAGTAACGTCAGTCAAATTGCCACGCCCGTCATTGGCTAGCAAGAGATTAGGCACGCCGTTGTTCGCGTCGTGATATGGCATGGGACGGCCGAGGCCAATGCCGTCACCGATGGCTTCGCGGGGGAAGTAACCACAGACGTAAATATCCAAATCGCGATCGTTGTCGAAGTCCGCCGCGGCCAAGGA
>JAGQPK010000105.1 GCA_020426755.1 Planctomycetales bacterium | reverse complement strand
ATCTTGAAGTCTAGGGACTCTCGACTCATTCAAAACTCAACATTCGATGTTCGATATTCAAAATTCGATATTTGAAATTCTGTTCTCTCAAGCATCTTCCCAGCCGATTGCTCGGCGCGGGTTTTCGACGAGCAACTTGGCGACGTCAGCTTCTGGGAGTTCCATTTCGTGACGCAGATTGTTCGCGGTGCGTGGCATGGTGCCGGCCGAGCCCATTAGGTGCGAGCGGTCGGCGGCCCAAGTCGCCAGATTCTCATCGACAATTACGTCTTGGTTTCCGAGCTTGAATTGCCCGGGGCCTTGCCCTGCCGCCGAAATGGCGTCGGTGACGATAAAACACCGCTCGATACCGGCCGCTTTCAAGTAATTGGCAAGGGCGAAGAACGGCACGTGTACACCGTCGGCAATGAAACCGATCCAGAGCCGCTCCGCGCGACTTAGCGCGCGTTGAATGAAATTGTCGTGGCGATGGAGTTCCAGCGGACAGCCATTACCGAGGTGCGTCACCATGGACAAACCGGCGTTGATGGCAGCATCAAGTTCATCGAGTGACGGGTTGCAATGTCCAGCCGAGACGACGACGCCTTCCTCCGCCAACATACGTGTTACGACATGTTGCGGATCACGTTCCGGAGCCAAAGTTACGATACGTGTCATACCGGCAGCAGCATCCAGCAACTGCCGCATCACCTTGATGGTGGCCGGCTGAGCATGCGCGGCAGGATGTGCGCCAATGTAGCCACGCGTCTCATTGAGAAACGGACCCTCGATATGGAAGCCCGCAATCGTTTCCGCGATCATCGCGTGATGTGATCGCGCAACCGCCAAGCGATGCAGTCGATGCGTCATCGCTTCTACTGAATCGGTAATCACCGTGGCCAGGATACCGGCCACACCATCCTGCTGCAGCCGACGACAGGCCTCTTCCAATTGCGACTCGGTCCAGTCATCCCCGTTGAAATCCACACCGGCGTAACCGTTGACCTGCAAATCCAGGAAGGCGTGTTTTGGATGCCATGTCATAGCGACGGCTTCCTTATCGTCGGCCGCTTCCTGCGAAGACGGAATGGCCGACTTAGTGTCTTGCCAAAGTGAAGTTTAAGGGTCTCGCCGCAAGAAATTCACCGCAGCTGCGTTCCTACAAGCAACGCTAACGCCTCGCGGCGAACTTCCTACGCCCCCAATTCTCAGCTTCGACAGCGCACTAATGCTTCACGTCTTCGTAATGCTGCTTCAGCATGTCGGCGCCGAAGTCGTTGGCGAAGTCGCGCCATACGACATGCACGTGATTCGCATTGTTTTGCGTGTTGTCGTACTCCATGATAAACGTCGGACCCTGGATCCGATAGTAGCTACCCTCGCCCGACTTGGCACTGCCGGCCCAAGCGAATGTCAGCTTCTCAGTTCCGGCATCGTGAATCTTCTTCAAATCGACTTCGGCCAATTCCCGGCGGAAGTTGTTCACGTACTCGCTGACGACTGCCAACAACTTGTCACGCTGACCTGCATTGAGTTCAGCGGCCGAAATGCCGACAGGCTCTAGAGGCGTGGCGTCGCGTCCCGGCAGGTTGATCACATCCGCCGGTGCCGTATCTTGGATGACTGCCTTGGAACGCTGCGTCGCATTGAGCGAGGCGAGCAGCTCTTTGGCGAGATCCTCTTCGGCATGCAGAACGCGCAAACCTTCCTGCGGCCCCTGCTTGACGTTGGCAGGATTGGTTCCCATGAATGCAGGGGTGGCCGAAATCTTTTGTCCGTCGACCAGTGTGACGCTGATCGAAAGGTGATGCCCTTCGACACGCCACCCCCAAGTCTGTGATGGCGATGGTTCACCAAAAATGAAGACGTAGTATTTCGCTGGGTCGCGGGTCGGGCTGTTGTTTTCCATCTCGTGGAGAATTTGTTCGAGCGCCATGATGTTCAGCGCCTTCGAAAAGCCGCGGTGGCTAAGCGCACTGTTGAGCAGCGCCATGGCCAAGTGTTGCTGATTCGGCTTCATTTCACGCAGAGGCAAACCGGCTCGATCCATCGGCACGAACTGCCAGTTGAGACGCTCCTTGTCATCAAACTTAAACTGAGCCTTCTCGCGTTGTTGGTTGTCAAGCGCCGCCAAGAAGTGGTTGGCTGCGTCCGCCATCGCGTCGCCGGGACTGTGCGCAAAACTGGGTGCTGGCGAAGTCGCCAGGAGAACGCAAATCAGGGCACTTAGCAGCCCATATTGAAATCGAACACAACTCATGGGTTCATCCACCTCTCGGAAACGCGCTCGGAAACGCGCTCGGAAACGTTTGTGTAGAAAGCCTTCACGTCGTCTGGAATTTAACCGCCGGCGCGACTGAAGTCGAGATACGGGCGGGAAACTCCGCCATCATTGCGCCCCCCGCGCGGGACGCCTGCGGATCCGTGAGCTGATGCCTAAACATCTGATTGATGATTGTGGAATTCGGATTTTGGATTTTTGAAGTCTCACTCCTCACTCCTCACTCCTCACTCCTCACTCCTCACTCCTCACTCCTCACTCAGAAATCAGAAATCAGAAATCCGAATCAGCCTTACGCCTCGATATGCGCCAGAATCTCAATGGCGCTGCGATCACCCAAGGCGAACAGATTGTCACCGGCCTGCAAAACGGTTGTTCCCGATGGCGGCAACAACACTTTGCCGGAGAATTGTCGAATGCCGACAATGATGATGCCTTGCGAGCGAAAGGGCGCCTCCGCCAAGGTCTTGCCGCAAAACTCGTGATGCGGGCCCACCTTGATCTCGGCCAAATCGAGCGTCAGACCGCCCTCCGCGACAATTTCGAAAAAGTCGCCCAGCTTGGGGTTCGTTAGCAGTTGAGCCATTTTTGTGGCACCGCTGGCGTAGAGGCTGACGACTTGGTCCGCCCCTGCCCGCTGCATTTTCTCCACACCGTTCTGATCGTAGGCGCGCGAAATCACACGCACATGCTTCGCCATCAACTTGGACGAAAGCACAACGAACAGGTTGTCGGCGTCGGAACTGAGCACGGTGGCCAAGCCCTTGGCCTGCTGAATACCTGCCTCCAGCAAGGTGCGGTCGTCTGTCGCATCCCCAACGATGTAGGGCCAACCATGTTGGCGACACAGGTCCATCGGCTCTTCCTCTCGATCGATGGCCACGAAACGGGCACCGACATCCGCGAGGTGTTGCCCTAACATTTGGCCCATTCTGCCGAAGCCGCAGATGATAAAGTGGCCTGACATGGCCTTGATTTCCTGGTCCATGGTCCGCATTCTCCACCAGAATTGCAGCTCCGAGCGGATCATGATCATGCCCAGCTCGATGACTGCGTACATGTAGATGCCCAGGCCGCAGACGATCAACAGGCTGACAAAGGCCCGTGACGCTTGCCCCAGCGGGTGAATCTCACCAAACCCCACGGTGCTCAGCGTGATGATGGTCATGTAGACCGCATCAATGAGCGTCCATTGTTCGACAAGATAGAACCACGCCGAACCGAAGAACGTCAGGGCGGCAAGTAAGGAAACAACTCGAAATAGTCGCTCCATCGATCCTCCCACCTCTCTTGGAGTCGAAGCCGATTGTACGTTAAACTACGGCTCGTCGACTATCCGACACACAAGAACTACGTCAAGAACTACGTCAATTCGGCTGACAATTCAAACCAGGTAGGAGCGGAAGATGACCGGCTCAGGGCACGATACCCATCCCAGCACATTTGAGTCCACCTTCAACGACGAAGAGCGCCGCCTGCTGCTCAAGGAAGACCGAGAAGCTCAGTTGGGGATCTCGGCGATTCTGGGGGTGCTGATCGCCATCGGCATGATGTTGGGGATTTTCTCGGTCACGTTGATCACCAAGTTCGGACTCCGCTAGGAAACTCGGCGTGGGCACCGTGGAGTTCATGGCACGTAACGAAGCCGACACAGATCGCCTGGGTGCAATCCTTGCCCAGTGGCTACCCGATGGCGCGACGGTTTGCCTGTCGGGTACGCTCGGGGCCGGCAAGACGCGGCTGGTCCAGGCCGTAGCTCGGGCCTGCCAAGTTCCGTTGGATCAAGTGGTCAGCCCCACCTTCACGTTATGCAATGAATACCGTGGCACGCGGCGGATCGATCATTTCGACGTCTACCGAGTGCGTGACGAAGACGAGTTGCTGGAACTTGGTCTGGACGAATACTTTGACGCCCCGTCGCTGACGTTCGTTGAATGGGGCGAACGCTACGCAAACCAGTTGCCGGATGCCAGAGTGGATATCCAGATCGAATTGTTGGAACACGACCAGCGGTTGTTCCGCATTGTGGATCGGATTGGGCTGGCGGAATTGTCGGATTTCAATCAGTCTGATCGGGCTGATCTTGAATCCGACGGATCAGACGGATCTTGAATCCGACAGATCAGATCGGGCGTTCCTTGCGATGTTTAATTGCCGGCGCTGTCGCCTGGATGCGAGCGGCCGCGACTTGCGTCGTCGCGCGTTGCGTCGACTGATGCTTCGCGTTGCGGATCCACGGATTGCGGCGTTTCATCGGCGGTTACCTCCGGTCGGCATCAAACAGGACACGAGCGAATCGGCAACCGATGATGTAGAAGCCGCCGCACTTGGTACAGTGTTCGACGCGGGCCAGCAGCGTCATCTGTTCATGAGTTTCCGGCGCGGTCATGGTGACCTTGATCAGGCCGCTCTTGATTTCGCGCAAGTGAAACAGACCAATACCGCCTGTCGAAATGTCGCGAGTAACCGCATCAAACGGTTCATCAAGCGGCTCGAGCGAGGAATCAACTTGCTGTACCACAACCGGCACGGCGACCGCTTCACGCGGCTCACTCCGCCGATGCCCCATGCCGTAGTTGTGGTACTCGACAACTACTTGTTGCATGAAAGTCGTGATGACTTCCGGAGACGATTCTCGCATCAACGTCGGCATTCACTCGGCCCTATTCGATCGCGTCGGTCATAACAGAACAACCGCCAGCCAAATCGTGCCCGAGTTTGTCGAAGTAACCCCGGTTGCGGCGGCGGATTACTTCATTATAGTTCGCGTCAAACCAATCGCCGACTTTCCCATCACGGGGGCAATGATCGCTACTGTCGCTACAATGCTACTCGCGTTGCTGCAGGAACAGGTGAACGCCCTTCTTATTGGAAGCAATCACATCCAAGCGCCCGTCCAGGTTAACGTCGGCAACTTCAAATTGAGTGCCTGGTCCACTGTTGTGATCGAACAAGTTGGGCGTCCATACGGGCTTGCCGTTTTCGCGCGTGAGTCGGAACCAATAGAAGACGGCCGGCATATCGCTGCCCGGATCGCCTCCGCCGTGTGCCCACCAACGCTTGCCTGTTACCAAGTCTGGCAAACCATCGCCATCCATATCCGCCAAGCACGTACCATGCGTTTGTGAAAAGCTACTGTCGATCTCGTGCGTTTGCCATTGATTAGGCGCGGTCTGTTCGTGCCACCAAATGCCAAACTGATGCGCACTCGTGCTGATCACATCGTTATCGCCATCACCGTCAAAGTCGTAGACGTGCATCTGCGACGCAGCTTGGCCAAAGTTGACGGGATGGAAACTCCAAGGACCTTGTGTGCGATCTTCGGGAGCTTCCCACCAACCGCCGATCACCACAATGTCATTGCGGCCATCACGATTCACGTCGCCGATGCCCAAGCCATGTTCGTACTTCATCGTGCCCGGTGCACCATCGACAGAGACGCGATGGATTTCCCAAGCCGCGGTGGGATCAGCAGCAGGTGATAAATAAGCCATATAGCGAGCCGGTCCATCCGGTTGGCTGCGGTCGGGGTTCACTCCCATCACCCACACCTTCTGATTGTCGCCCAGCAAATCCACGAACTGAGGACTCTCATTATTCGACACCGCGGTTAGCTCGTGCTTCGTCCAGAGTTGATCTTTCCCTTGCGGATTCTCAAACCACCAGGTTGGCGTCCCCGGGAAGTCGACAACCATGAGATCGTCCCAACCATCGCCGTTGCAATCTCGCACGTAATTTACGAACGAATTCGAATAACCTTTCGGTTGGTACTCGGGCGCTTCAGCCACAATCGAATGCATGGTCCAATTCGGCGCTTCATACCAGACAAAACCGGCGGCAATATCCGGTTTTCCATCGTGGTTGAAATCGCCGACAGCGACGCCTTCGCTACGAAACTTCGCATCCAACTGCGTCCGGGCAAACTTGATGGCCGCCGGAGCCTGGCCCCACGCCGTCGTCGACATCAGCAGCGCACATCCCGCCAACGCACGAAACGAAATGAAAACACGTGTGTGAAGTCGTGTAAACTCGACCATAGATATCAGCCTCTGCAGATTTGAACAGCGTCACATGGCGGTGGCACGCATCTTTCCACTAGTCGCTGTAGCGGTTCTAATTAATCAAGCTCAACATGCTGAAGCGGATACATTCAACTCAAATCAGCATGCTGCGCCACACTGCCCGACCCCACCAAGCGCCGTCAGGTTACCATTGAAATAGGAACCAAGCAACGATGTCGCGACTCGACCGATCCTTACCGCATACGCTTTGCTTGGCCTGCCTGACCTGCGGCCTGTTGCTGCTGCCCAGCCCTTGTTGGAGTCAAACTCCTGCTGCCGCCGACGAGGTTGCAAAGCAAGCATCGACTTCCGCACCGGACGAGACGGGCCAACCAGATAAGACGGGCCAGCCGGACGAGACACTGTGGATTCGCGACCTGGCAGCTCGAGCGGTCCAATCGGTTGTGCTGGTTACCGTCGAAGGCCGCGATGGCCGCCAGGATGGACTCGGATCCGGCTTTGTCATCGACGCCGACGGCTTAATAGCAACCAATTTACACGTGTTGGGCGAAGCGCGGCCGATCACCGTGCGCTTTCCCGACGGACGATCTTTCGCTGCCAACGAAGTCTATGCATCGGATCAACAATACGATCTGGCGATCATTCGAATCGAGGCTCACGACCTTCCCGCGTTGCCACTCATTCCCGCATCCGAACAAATCCCGCAGGGCCTGCCGATCGTCGCCCTGGGCAACCCGATGGGATTGGAGCACAGCATCGTCAGCGGGATCGTGTCCGGTCACAGAGAGATCGATGGCCGCCAGATGCTGCAGATCGCCATGCCGATCGAACCGGGCAATAGTGGCGGACCAGTGCTTAATCGCGCCGGGCAGGTGCTCGGAGTGGTTACGCTCAAGTCCGCAGTCACCGCCAACTTGGGCTTCGCCACCGAGGCGGCCGGCCTTCGCGCTCTGTTAGAACATCCGAATCCGATTGCCATCGAACGCTGGATCACGATCGGATCGTTGGACAGCGCAGAATGGACCACCGTGCATGGTGCCAATTGGCGGAATCAATCCGGACACATTGTTGTCACTGAAGCTGGCGATGGTTTCGGCGGCCGGTCACTCTGCTTGCGTCAACAGGAGCCGCCCGAGTTGCCCTACGAAGTTGGCGCGTACGTCAAGCTGGACGACGAGAGCGGCGCGGCAGGACTCGCGTTCGCCGCCGATGGCAAAGACGAACATTTTGGCTTCTATCCGTCCAACGGCCGAATTCGACTTACCCATTTTCAAGGACCAACCGTCTATTCGTGGCGAATTCTCAGCGAGTTCGCGACGCCCCATTATCGACACGGCGAATGGAACCATTTGAAAGTGCGACTGGAGAAGGACAAACTGCAAGGTTATGTCAACGATCAGCTTGTCATCACCTGGCCACTCGACAGCCCCCTGTCCGGTCAGATCGGCTTGGCGAAATTCCGCGACACGCGAGTGCGTTTCAGGCAGTTCGAATCAGCGGCGGAGATCGCCCCGACCCAGTTGGATCCGCAACGCTTGGCGAAAGCTCAATCGCTCATTCACGGCGGAGCACCGCAGACGCCGGTCACTGAGCTGTCCATCGAGAAGCTTGCAGCCGATCCCGCTGCCAGTCGGATCGCGCTGCAACTGGAAGCCGACCGCTTACAACGCGTCGCTCGGCGCTATCTGCAGGTTGCCAGCGACGTGCATGTCGGCGAAACGGTAAAGCTGCTGCAGGCTTCACTCGAAGATCAAAATGATCCGCACGCGTTAGCGCGGGCTGCCTTGTACGTATCGCGACTAGACAATCCGGAGTTGGAGGTTGCCCCGTATCTGTCGCAGCTTGAACGGATGAGCGGTGAGCTGCGCGGCCGCATCCAGCCGGACACGAGCGAAGCAGATCGGTTGTCGAACTTGCATCGATATCTGTTTTCCGAAAATGGTTTTCACGGCAGTCGCACGCACTACTATCAAGCCGCCAATAGCCACTTGGATCGAGCAATCGATGATCGTGAAGGCTTACCCATCACGCTGGCAATCATCTATCTTGATCTTGGCCGACAACTCGACTTGAATTTAGCGGGCATTGGCTTGCCGGGACACTTTGTCGTGCGTCAGCAACCAAGCGAAGCAACGGCGAGCGAGGCGACCTACATCGATGTGTTCTCCGGCGGCGTGAAACTTGACACCGCTCAGATTCAACGCCTCATTCGACAAGCGACCGAAGGCACAGTCGATGACGCGTACTTGGCACCCATGTCGTCGCGCGACATCGTCTTGCGAGTCCTCCGTAATCTGCAAGGTGTCGCCGAACGACAGCGCGACACGGAAGCCATGTTGCGTTACTTGGAAGCCATGGTCGCCTTGGCACCGGACGAGCCTGCCTATCGCGGACAGCGGGCCGTCGTGCGACAGCAGACAGGACGCCGCGCCGGCGCCTTGGCGGATCTGGACTGGTTCCTCGAGCATGAACCGCCTGGCATCGACTTGGATGCCATTCGTGGCTTGCGCCAGCGGTTCAGCGAGTCGCCCGCGTCGCCGGATCCAGCAACCAATTCTCAACAATGACGTGCTTGACCAACGGAGCACGTAGCAACGCCGCACGCCGAGGTAAGATGTTCTGCAGCCACGGTCGCCGCGCCACCGCCGACGCCGCCCGCATTCGCCGGCTGCCACGTGTTTGAGTTTCAACGTTGGCGGCCAAACGTTCGAACGTCGCCGGAATGATGTTGGGTTCCGGACCGAAGTGGAAAATCGTTTCGATACCCATCACGAGCAACTCGTTCACCACGTCCCATAACCGTTGGCGATGATCGATCCAACGGGCGATGATGTCACGCGAGTTGAATTCATCGTAATTGGTCGTGGCAGTCACCATCGATAACACATCGGGACTCGGCTTCGTTAAACCGCCCGGTATCGTGTGCAGCATCACCGACGCCCGGTTTGGAATCGCCTTCTCCCAGACAATCGGCGTGTGCAACGGCGGCCAGCGATGGTCATTCACCCGTAAGCTCAATCGTTTGGAAGTGATTTCGCCCATCCGCTCCCGAAATCGGTTAACGGTATCACCCGTTCCCAAGACAAGAAACGAGTTCGGTGAGAGGTGCGTCGAGACGCCGATCACCCCTTGGCCCTGCGCGTTGATATCGAGCAGCAGTCGAGTCACGTTGTCCATAGGGATCGCATCGCCCTTGGAGAACACGATGCCCATCACCGTATCGTGAGCCAGTGCCACACAATCGTCAGCCAAAGCCAACGGCACCTTGGCGGCATTCTCCAAGGTGTAAACACCTCCAGCCACCAACGCGCTGATCTCACCGAGACTGAAACCCACCGAGATTCTCGCGCGATGATAATCGATGTCGAACCGATCCCGGAGAATCTCCAGCTGCGCATGCTCCATCGCCAGAATCAGCGCGATCGACTCCGCGTAATCCTCCAATTGAGTCTCACGAAGTTGTTCGACGCGGTCCACCAGATTCACCGGTCGCCCCGTGGTTTCACTGCAAACCGCGCTGGCACGCTCGAGATAACGCCGGACCGTGGGCCCATACTCGGGATCGAATAGTAATTCTCGGCTGCGACCAAGATTGGTCACGTTGTAGCCGCGGAAAGCAAGCGCCGAATTGGGCAACTGCGCACGAAGTGTAGAACTGGACGGTTGCATGGGATGCCGCACAAGCAGAAGCGGAAGAGAATAGCGATGGACGGACGGTCTGCGTAAATTCTACGCCGCGCGAACCGCCGAGTTGATATCGGCACTCGCATTTAGATACCGACACAAATCGTCAATGAGGAACGGTTTTCCGAGTACTGCCGCCGCGCCTAACGCCGTTAGCTCCGCCACTTCCCGCTCGCGTGGAAATCCGATCAGCACGATTACGCCGGTTTCCGGATACGCTTGCACCAGCTGTTCGAGCCGTTCTTTGCGATATTCCGGAGACGAAGCGGCGTCGTAAACGACCAAGTGTCGAGTGTTCTGCGGAATCGCCTCACGCGTTCCAGTGGGCTGCGTCCAATCGTGTAACCGCACTCCCAATTCAAGCGACTGGGCCAGGTCGATCAAGTATTCGCCGGCCGAGCGTTCTTCGGCGCAAATCGTCAACATGGTGCGATTCGACGACGTGCTGTGGCTAGAGGCACTTTGCTCTTCCCGCAGTGCCACACAGCGTGCCAACCATTGATCGACATAGGCCCGCGGCACGTCAGGCCACGCATTACCACTACGCGTCTCGCCTTCCAGCCAACTGCCGACCACCACCGACAACTCGGCCTCCGGCTGCCGCTGACGCAGCGCGAGCATGTCGTCCAACGAAAACTCATCGCGATAGCTCGGCGCCAACAGTATGCGTCCCCAGCAATCCGCCTCGCGAATCGCCCGCAACGCCGTGCGCGGATCGCGCGCCATACTCAGTCGATAAACGTCCGCCAATGCTAACGTCAGACGACGGAATTCCGCGCGCTGCGCGTCGCCAATAAACAATAGTCGCTCGAGCATGTAACCGCCCATTTCCATACGCTGCGCTGTGAGACTCTTCTTGAGTCGGCGTGCGAGTTACTGAGTGCTAAGTTCGCATCGTGTTCGCCGTAGCGGGTTGGCGTCGGTTCTAGCGGCGTAACGCGCAACTAGTACCATTGAGCGTCCCCAAACGATGACGATGACGAGCCACTTGTGCGAACCCAACATGGTTTGGATTCGGCGAATTAATGTACTCGGCCGCCTGCGCGAACGGCAGTTTAAGTCAATTTGTCTTCCGCTTCCACAATTAAATCGTACAGTTCCTGCTCACTTCCCACAGCGCGAACCTGCGGCAGAAAGTTTTCATCGCACAACAGACGGCTTAAACGTGCTAGCG
>JAGQPK010001059.1 GCA_020426755.1 Planctomycetales bacterium | reverse complement strand
ACCTTGTCGCTGCCCATTTTTCACGAAAAGAATCTCGAGGTCATTATGTCGCAAGAGACGGCTGCCAAATTTGAGATGATCGCTAACGGCGAAGCAACGGCGATTCTGCCAACCGGAGGGCGACAAAAGCCGATTACCGTGATTGGAACTTCGGCCATTCGAGATACATTTGACGACTTGTGTCTACAGCAGGCTGTGAATTCCCGCCTGGCGCCAGGCGTGACCGATTTGGTACTCAATCCTGACGCTCACTGTGGATACGGTGCGCCGGTTGGCTGCGTGATGGTTTCGCCAACGCACATTTATCCCGGTCCAGTCGGTGTCGACATCAAGTGTTCGATGAGCCTCCTGCAAACCAACTTGCCGGCGGACGCGGTCGCGGATCGACGTACTCGCCGCGCACTAATCAACGCGATCTGCGATCGAACACCGACGGGTGCCGGGCGTGGTCAGCGCCATGCGCCGAAGTCGCGTGCTGTCGACGAGTCACTAGGTAAGCGAGTGTTAGTTGAGGGCGCGTCACAGTCGGTTTGTGAATCACTTGGAATTCCAGCCAATTGGGCCGATCGCTGCGAGGATTCGGTACATGTAGGTCACGACGACTCGGCAGCGTCGCTTGAGCAACGACTTGATCAGCTGGTGCCGCAGATTCGTCATTTTGACAGCAAAGTGTCACAGCTAGGTTCCTACGGAGGTGGTAATCACTTTGGTGAATGTGAAGTCGTTCACGTTGGTGAGGACGATCGTTCGCGTCATGTCGCGGAGACCTTCGGCTTGGTGGACGGTGGGGTCGCCTTCTTGTCACACTGTGGCTCACGTGGTATCGGCCACTTGTTGGCCTCGGGGCAATTTCGGTCATTGCAAGCGAAGTTTGAACAATGGAACATTCCGCTGCCGGGCCAAGACCGTGAGCTCGTTTATGCGCCGCTGGGTACGGCGGAGGCCAACGCTTATCTGGATGATATGGCGCTGGGCGCGAACTTTGCCACGGTGAATCATCTCTTGATTAACGCGCTGGTGCTGGAAGCATTTCAAGAGGTGATTCCAGGAACGACAGGTCGGCTGGTCTACTTCATCAGCCATAACATTGCCCGCAAAGAGGTCGTTGATAATCGGTTGGCGTGGGTTCATCGCAAAGGAGCCACGCGCGCTTTTCCTGGCGGCCATTCAGCGCTGCGCGGGACACCATTTGCCGAAACTGGACATCCGATTCTGTTGCCAGGCAACCCGCAGGCAGGATCGGCGGTGATGGTGGCCGATCCCGGTGCCGAATTGAGTTGCTACAGTGTGAATCACGGTGCAGGGCGCCAGTTGGGACGCAAGGCGGCGAAACGCGCGCTCGATCAGCAGCAGGTTGATCAATCGTTTAACGACGCGGATATCCTGTCGAATTGTCGTCAGTATCCGCTCGACGAAGCCCCGGCTGCTTACAAGGATTTCAATGAAGTGCTGCGGTCGGTCAAGTCGGCTGGCTTGGCGAGCGAGGTGGCTCGACTGAAAGCCACGTTTGTAATTAAGGATGGCGATAAGGCAGACGACTAGTTGTATCCTCAAGCTTGAGAATTAGCTATGAACTCGCCACTACGCGTTATGTGTACTTCGTGGATAGGCATCATAGGCAATTCGCCGTAACGCGCTAGCGTCGGTTGTCTCACCAAGAACCGCCCCTAGCACCGATTCGTCGAAGTCCAATGATGAGCTGGCTGAAGGGTGAGTTGGATAGGAGTGGCCTATGTGTGTTGAAATTGATGGTTCGCAAGGAGAGGGCGGCGGGCAAATCCTGCGTTCGTCGCTCACGCTGTCGTTGATCACGGGAAAGTCCGTGCGTTTGACGAAAATTCGCGCGGGGCGCGAGAAGCCCGGCTTGATGCGACAGCATCTCACGGCAGTGCGTGCGGCCGCGGAAGTCGGTGAGGCGAAGTTGGAGGGCGCGGATGTCCGATCGTGTGAGTTGAAGTTTGAGCCCCAGACGATTCGCACGGGGCAATTTGCATTCGCCGTAGGTACTGCCGGCAGTGGAACGCTTGTGCTGCAAACCGTCTTGCCTGCGCTATTAATTGGTGATGGTCCTTCGGAAGTGACGGTGGAAGGTGGTACGCACAACCCCTGGGCGCCGCCTTTCGATTTTCTTGCGAAG
>JAGQPK010001058.1 GCA_020426755.1 Planctomycetales bacterium | reverse complement strand
ACTCAATAATCGCGTGAGCTCAGATCTCGAGACAATTTGTCTGAAGTGTCTGGAGAAGCAACCTGGACGACGTTATGCGACCGCCGATGAAGTCGCCGCGGACTTGGCTAGTTATGTTGCATATCGTCCGATCAAAGCCCGCCCCGTCTCACGCATGGAACAGGCCTGGCGTTGGTGCCGGCGGAACGCCGTCTTGTCCTCGGTCACAGCCGTATTATTTCTGGGTTTGGCAATTGGCCTGCTGAGTATGACACTTGCCTGGCAGCGGGCGCGTGCCAACGCCCGAGCGATGCGACTGCAAACGTACGTATCGGATGTCGTCATGGCACAGCGGGCGATGCAGAATTCAAATTCTCGCGCTGCAGAAGTCCTGTTACTGCGTCAAGCCGAGAAGTTCGAAAACGAAGATCTCCGCGGATTCGAATGGCACTACCTGTGGGATTTGAGTCACCATTTTGAGAAACGAATCGAGTTCGAAGAGACGGTCTACTACATGGCCACAGCCGAGAACGGCAGCCACATTGCAGTATCAGGCCGGACGGGCTGGATCGACGTTCGCTCGATGGCCGATCCGACGCAGTCTACGCGTCGTCAAGCGCACCAGGATTGTGCCTCTGGTATCGCCATCGACGTTCAGAACGATCGCGTGTTCAGTTGCGGTTGGGACAAAACAATTTGCCTGTGGACATTAGCCGGCAAACAGGCCATCAAGCGCATCACCTTGGACACGGCCATCGACTCGATCGATCTTAGTCGAGACAATAAATTGCTCGCGGCGGCACTCGCCGACGGCTCCGTGCTGATTCTCACGGACGAACTGGAACAGGTTACCCGTTTCCCAGCGCACAGCCGATCCACGTTGCGAGTGAATTTCAGTTACGACGGCAAGCGTTTAGCGAGTAGCAGCTCGAATGGAACGATTCGTATCTGGAGTACGCAGGATTGGCAACTCGCAGGAGAGCTAGACGGATATACTACGCCCGTCCAGACAATCGCTTGGTCGCGCGACAATGCGCGACTACTGAGCGCCGGGAACGACAGCCGCATCATCGTCTGGGACGTTGCTAACGGTCAGAAACTTCACGAACACGATCGGAAAAAGGGTTGGTCCCTATCTGCAGAATTCGCTCTCGATTCCGAATCGGTGCTGGTCAGCAACAGCAACGGCACCATTGATCAACTGTTGCTCAGCAATGGTGCGGTACTCAACGAGTTTGCTGGCCACTCCATGGAAGTCGCAACGCTGTGTGTTTTCGATGTAGCTGGTGAGTCCAAAATCCTATCATGTAGCCGCGATGGCTCCGTTTGCGTGTTCACGCTAAGTCGAAGCGAAAACGTGCGATTGTTCAATGAGCATACGAGCAACGTGAAAACCGTGGCCTTTTCTCCGGACGGTAAGCTATTAGCGAGTTCCGGCTATGACGCCAAGATTTTGCTCAGGGATGCAAGCTCAGGCCAACTGCTACACGAGCTGACCGGCCACACGGATGGCATCTTGAATGTGAACTTTTCTTCTGATGGCAACTTTTTGTCTTCGGCAGGGCTGGACGGTACCGTGCGAGTTTGGAGCCGCGCTGATGGCTGGCAGTGCATTCGAATTCTCCCGACGGCAGAACATCTCTCTTGTGTCGAGATTACTCAACATGGCGAGTTCGCGATTGGTGGTGCCAAGTCCGGTACCATTCGCGTATGGGACGTACGATCGGGGCAGCTTGTGCGCGAGTGGCAAGCTCACCATCCTGACGCATTTTCCATTGACCTTTCGCCCGATTCAAAGCAGCTCGCGTCAGTCGGTTTTGACGGCCACGTTCGCATCTGGGATCTAGCAACCGCTGCGGAGTTAGCCACGTTCAACGCCAGTTTCAATCCGCTGTTCGGCGTCCGTTATTCGCCAAGCGGCAAGCTACTGGCCGTGAGTTGTGGCGACGGCCGTGTGCAAATTTGGAACGCCGTGGATGGCGTCCGACTAGCGAACCTCGTGGGACACAGCGCCGCCGTCAACGTTGCCGCGTTTTCGCCGGATGAGTCGACACTCGTTACTGGCTCTTGGGACGGGACCATCAAGTTCTGGGACCTACGTACCTATTACGAGAAACTGTCATTGCCAACCGGCGGACGGCAGTCAAATGCAGTCGACTATT
>JAGQPK010001057.1 GCA_020426755.1 Planctomycetales bacterium | reverse complement strand
GGCTGACGTGCGACGTCGAGTATTGCACGGGCTCTGTTCGGCTGACACGCATCACACGTCAAACAGCTTCGTCTTGGATCCGGCTGGCGGTCTTTATTTTCAGGAGGGCACGTTCCATCACACTCAAGTTGAAACACCCTATGGCCCGCCTGTCCGTTCGGCCAATGCAGGTGTGTTTCGCTTTGAGCCGAACACGTCCAAGTTTGAAGTGTACGTGGCTTATGGCTTTGCTAATCCGCATGGTCACGTATTTGATCGTTGGGGCCAAGATTTCATTCACGATGGAACGGGAGCCGTGCCCTACCACGGCACGCTCTTCTCCGGCCATTTAGACTTTCCCGCCAAGCATTCTGCTCCGCCAACACTTTACAACCAACGCACGCGACCATGTCCGGCAACGGAGCTCGTTTCCGGCAACCATTTTCCGCCTGAGATGCAGGGCAACTTGCTGGTAGGCAATGTCATCGGCTTCCAAGGCATTCTGCAGTATCGGTTGCGAGATCGCGGGGCAAGCTTTATCGGCGAAGAGGTCGAACCCATTCTGTTCTCAACCGATCCCAGCTTCCGACCGGTGGACTTGGAGATTGCCCCAGATGGTTCGTTATACTTTACCGACTGGCAGAACCCGATCATCGGCCATATGCAGCACAATTTGCGAGATCCAAATCGCGATCGTAAGCATGGTCGCGTTTATCGCGTAACCTATCGCGATCGAGCGGTCGATGTTCCACCGCAGATTGCTGGGGCGCCAGTTAGTGAACTGGTGACACTGCTCGGACACCCTGGCGATCGAATCCGTTATCGCGCGAAGATTGAGCTGCGAGCGCGTCCAAGTGCCGAAGTGATTGCAGCCGCTGACAAGTGGCTGTCAGCGCTTGATCCGAGTGATGCGGAGTACGAGCATCATCGCCTAGAAGTGTTGTGGCTGCATCAGTATCACAATATTCCTAGTCGCAGTCTGCTGGAAGCTGTGTTGGCCAGCCCCGATTTTCGCGCCCGCGCGGCGGCCGTGCGCGTGGCCTCACATTGGCGCGATCAGTTTGACGATACGCTGTCGATACTTAAGCGAGCGGCTACGGACGAACATCCGCGCGTACGGTTGGAGGCGATTCGAGCGGCCAGCTTCTTGCCTATCGCCGAAGCCGTTGAAGTTCCGCTCATCACAACGGAATTAGCTAGTGATGAATACATCGAGTACACGCGGAACGAGACGATGCGTGCACTGGAGCCGTACTGGCGCAGTGCACTTGAGCGAGGTGAACCGATTGCGGTCACCAGCGAGGTGGGCATGCGCTGGCTGTTGCAGCGTGTCCGCGTCGATGAATTGGTGACGATGCCTCGCAGCGGAGCCGTCTATCAGGAACTGTTGACTCGCGATGATGTCGCTGAGAACTATCGGCGAGAAGCCATTGAAGCGATGGCGAACGCGAACGACCTCCCTCCGCTTCTGGTCTTGCTCGAGGCTCTCAAGCGTCTCGACGCTCAAGCGGCGTTGCGCTCATCCGCGTTCGACTTGGGCCGCCTATTGGCGAACTGGAATCGTGCTGAATTGCAGGCAAATCGCGATAAGTTGTCCGAGTTCGCAGCAAACGCGGCGTCACCTGCCACTCGCCAATTCGGCTTTGTCGCGTTGATGATGGCCGACGGAAATACACAAGCGACCTGGGAGCTTGCCTGCAAGTCTGTAAGTTCACTGAAGGACGTTATCGCCTCCGTGGCGATGATCCCAGACTTTGTTTTGCAGGAAGAGTTGGCCGCTCGGATTGAACCGCTCTTCGAAGATCTGCCTGGTCAGTTAAAGCAGCAACTCGGCGATCGCCAGGACGCGAAAGGTACGTACGGTCGCTATGTTCGCATCGAGTTGCCTGGACGTCGGCGTACGCTGACTTTGGCTGAAGTTGAAGTGATGAGCGACGGACGCAACATCGCACGCGGTGGTACCGCAACGCAGTCAGCGACATCGCATGGCGGTGTTGCCGAGCGGGCGATCGATGGAAGGACCAGCGGCAGTTATTCGTCGGGAACTCAAACGCACACACCCGAAAACTCGCGTGACCCTTGGTGGGAGGTCGATTTGGGTGACGAGTATCCGCTTGACGCAATCCGCGTCTTCAATCGCACGGAGGGCGGTCTCGGCCGGCGACT
>JAGQPK010001056.1 GCA_020426755.1 Planctomycetales bacterium | reverse complement strand
CGTGCGCACTGACACGCACGCGATTTTTGGAGTGCGATCGCGCAGCTGTCGCTGTTAGTGAAACCAAACGCGACAAAGCGTTTCCAACATTCCAGCTCGATCCGTTAGGCGACGAGCAGTATCGCGTCGGATCTCTCTCATTGCGACAGTGCGTTAGAGCTTGCCATGGCCGGAATCCAACCAATCAACAGGATCCAGCCGTCGTGAAAAGCGATAGCTGCGCGATCGCACTCCAAATTCTGATCGCACTCCAAATGCGGCGATGGTCTAACGCCCCGCAGCACTCAGCACCGGGATCTGCAGCGCCAGACGCGGCGCGACAGCCACGTAACGTTCGGCGACGGGCAACATGTTCCGCACGATCTGTGCCGCGCGATCCAAGTACTCGGGATGATTCGCCTTGTCCGCCAAGTAAACTAAATTGGCGGCCGCGACAGAATTACCTGCCGGTTGCGCTTCATCCACAAGCTGTTTGTTGCGAACGATGAGTGCTTCATGATTGTTGGCTGTGAAAAAGAACGCGCCCTGGTCGTCATCCCAATACTGTGCCAACTGCTGAGACGTCAGCTCATCGGCCACTTTCAGCCAACGGTCGTCGTTGGTCGCTTGATGCAGCGCAATTAAACCATCGACCAAAAAAGCATAATCGTCGACATACGCAGTCAACTTGGCTGCGCCTTCGCTGTATGTGCGTAGCAGTTTTCCATCGGCATCGCGCAAATTCTTCAGCACGAACTCGGCGGCAGCAACGGCCGCCTCAGTGTACTCGGGTGCGTCGCACAACCGACCGGCGTCCGCGAGCCCACGAATCGCCAAACCATTCCAGCTACAAAGAATCTTGGTATCGGTCAGTGGACGAACGCGTTGATTGCGAACAGCCAACAATTTCGCGTTCATGGCGGCAAGCTGCTTTCGCAAATCGCCCTCTTCTATGCCGAGCGATTGCGCAATCTCCGACAACGGTTGACTCAGCTGCGGCACATAGAACTCTTCGAAATTGGCTGGCCCATCGAGACCATACGCGGCCGCGTAGATTGCCATCGAGTCGGCACCCAGCGTTTCACTCACTTCCTCCTTCGTCCAGCGATAGAACTTACCTTCAACATGCTCGGACTCGGCGTCGAGCGCCGAATAGAACGCCCCGCCAGCGTCACGCATGTCACGGTTCAAACACTCGACGATGCCAGTGACGACGTCGCGATAGGCTGTATCACCTGTCAACTTGTAGGCCCGACTGTAGACACTTAACAGCTGCCCGTTGTCGTACAACATTTTTTCGAAGTGCGGAACTCGCCAGAAGCGATCGGTACTGTAGCGGTGAAAGCCGCCCCCAACATGATCGTAAATTCCGCCGCGGAGCATGTGTTGTAGCGTGACATTCAACATACGTCGACATTCCGCGTCGTCCGCTTGCTCGGCGCGATCGAGCAAATACCACAATCGTGACGCCTCGGGAAACTTTGGCCGATTCGGATCGTCGGCCTGGAATCCAAAACCGCCGTGCAAGTCGTCGAATTGCGTCGCCAGTGAAGTCGTGATCTGTTCGAGTAGCTTCACGTCCAATTGAGTCGTCGCGTCCGCCGCTTTGCCGCCCAACTCCGACTGGATCAGTCCCGTCACTTGCGCGGCGACTTCGGTGAGCTTTTCACGCTGAGATGTCCATGAATCGTTGATCTTGCGCAGCACCGTAAGGAAGCCGGGCGAGCCGGGTCGATCGCCGTCGCGTGCTGGAAAGTAGGTGCCGCCGAAAAATGGACGAGCGTCAGGCGTGAGAAACACAGACATCGGCCAGCCGCCGCGCCCACTCATCAGCTGAACGCTCATCATGTAGATCGCGTCAACGTCAGGGCGTTCTTCTCGGTCGACCTTGATGCAGATGAAGTGATCATTGAGAAACTTCGCAATCTCCTCGTCCATGAAGGACTCACGCTCCATCACATGGCACCAGTAGCAACTGCTGTAACCCACGGACAAGAATATCATCTTGTTTTCCTGCTTGGCCTTCGCGAGCGCTTCCGGCCCCCATGGATACCAATTCACAGGATTGTGCATGTGCAGACGCAGGTAGGGGCTAGTTTCTTGAGCAAGCCGGTTGGTGTGCTGCGATTCACTTGAACTAACGACGGGATCAGCCTCGGACGACTCTGGTTG
>JAGQPK010001055.1 GCA_020426755.1 Planctomycetales bacterium | reverse complement strand
TAGACCGACCTCCTGCCCCCCCGCTTCCAAACGACGGGCAACTTCAAGTGCAACAAGTCCGCCGAAAGAAAGGCCGACGAGTGAGTACGGCCCCTCCGGTTGAATCGATCGAATCTCACGGACATAAAAGTCGGCCAGTGGTTCGACGCGATGTTCCGGAACATCTCCCACCAGAAACTGCGTCGAAAGTCCATACACTGGCAGCGACGGATCCAAATGCGCCACCAATGGACGAAAGAACTTAAGTCCCCGACCGAGAACGTGAATACAGAATAGCGGACGACGGGCAGCCCCACTTTGGATAATCGCCAACGACTGGCAAGCCGGCACACAATCTTCGCGGTCAATCGCCTGTGCCAGCTTGGCGACCGTCGGGGACTGGAGCAGTGTCGCCAAAGGAACCGTACGGTGCAGCGATCTCGCGATCTCCAATTGCATCCGCGCGGCAAGTAGCGAATGCCCTCCGAGGTCAAAGAAGTTGTCCGCCACTCCAATCGGCTCGACGCCCAATAGTCGTTGCCAAACCTGAACCAGCTGTACCTCAGTCGGACTTCTCGGTGCTACGTACTGGCTTTCACAATCGATGCGACGAAAATCCGGCTTGGGTAATGCACGGCGATCAAGCTTGCCACTTGAATTGAGCGGCAGACGATCCAACGTCACGAATGCACTCGGAATCATGTAACCCGGCAACCGCACTCGAAGCCACGCCCGCAGTTCTTGCTGATTCGTCGCCACCGAATGCCGAAGCACGACGTACGCCACCAGTCGCTTCTCGCCTTCAGCGCTGTCATGCACGACAACGACTGCGTCGTCTACCTGCTTGTGGCGACGCAACACGGATTCGATCTCACCCAATTCAATGCGATACCCGCGAATCTTCACCTGGTGGTCAATCCGCCCGATCAGCTCAATGTTGCCGTCCGCCTCAAAACGAGCCAAATCGCCAGTTCGGTACAGGCGCCGCGACTCGCCGGCCAGTGAATGTTCGATGAATTGCTCTGCGGTTCGATTCGAGTCCGTGTACCCGTTCGCCAAACAGTCTCCGCCAATGTACAGTTCGCCCGTCACGCCCACGGGACACGGGTTCCGGCACGGATCTAATATGTAATACTGCGAGTTTTGAATCGGCTTGCCGTAAGGAATACTCTTCCACTGCGAATCAACATGCGCGATGCGATAGAAGTTCGACCAGACCGTCGCCTCCGTCGCTCCTCCAAGTGACACGACTTCGACACGCGGAAAGGCCTGTTGCAGTAGCGTTGGCAACGACACCGGAATCCAGTCACCACTGAGAAACACCAATCGCAGCTCCCCCGCCCTCGAACCATCGCGTTGAGCCAGCAAGGGAGACAATTGATTCAATGCTTGCGGAGCAGAGTCCCAAAACGTAATCGGCTCTGTCTCAAGTATTGTCAACAACCGCTGTGGATCGCGTATCTCGTCGGCAGTCACGATGCGAATTGAGCCACCCGCGGCCAGAATCCCAAACACATCGTAAACGGAAAGGTCGAAACTGAGCGACGTCACGAACAGCAGGCGGTCGCTATCACACACCTGAAACGTTCGGTTCACCCATTCGATTAAGTTGATTACCGGACGATGGGCGACCACAACTCCCTTTGGCGTTCCCGTGGAACCTGACGTAAAGATAACGTACGCGGTGTCCGTCGACGAGCATGAACGCTCGGGATCATGCACTGGGAGCAAGGGAAACTTCCGGTGACACAGGTGCGTCACTTCGCAGCCATCCGCCTGAACTGATCCACTGCCCTTAGTACCCTCATTCGCGTCATCCAGTAGGATCACGTGCTGCAAGCACGACTGCTCCGCCGACGCATTAAACAGCAAGGAGTAGACAGATGAGTGAGTCACCAAGCAAGTGATCGTTAACGACTTGAGAATCCACTCAACGCGTGACTCCGGCAGTGAGGGTTCAATTGGAACGTACGCCGCACCTGTCTTCAATACTCCAAGTAACGCCGGAATCATCGTCAGATCCCGTTGCAAACAGATACCCACGTGCTTACCCGGCGACACCCCCAATCCGATCAAGTGATGCGCAAGACGATTTGCTTGCTCGTTCACCTCGCGATATGTCAAACTCCCCTGATCGTTAATCACTGCAATCGAATCTGGAGCTATTCTTACCTG
>JAGQPK010001054.1 GCA_020426755.1 Planctomycetales bacterium | reverse complement strand
GGTCCTGTGTTGGCCGGATTGGATTTCATCGCCTGCGGTGGCTCAAGTGCCGGATTCCGCTCCCTTGGTATCGCCACGCTCCCTGGCTAATTCCACCGCGACTCCGCCCTACCAAGTATTCGTGCCATCTGATGAGCACGGCACGCCGAACGCAGACTACTTATTGTTGCCACTCGCTTTACAGCGACAGCTATATGCTGCCGGCGCCTTGGACAACGAATCGGCACCGCCCTGGGTTCTGGCCAGTGCCAACTACGCAGGTGTATTCGAACCGGTGGAGGGTCGCGCACAACTGCAATTGAATTCGATCACGGCCGACTTCGAGATTTTCGTCACGCAGACCGGCGTCGCCACTCAATTCCCATTAGCAGCGGCCGCTGCGCAAATGTTGCGGCGTGAGGCATTTCTGGATGGACGGCCCATTCAGTTACAATGGGAAGCAGACCGAGCAGCAATTCGCTTGCCCATTCGCCAGACCGGCCGCCATCATCTGCAATTGTCATTTCAAACCACCGCGGTGACCGATGACGGCCAGCTGCGCGTCAGCTTACCCATTCCGCAAGCACTCCAGTCGACGCTCGTGTTGACATCGTCGCAGAACTTGCAGTCGATCGAGGTTCCTGCCGCCGTCGGCGTCGTCCAACGACGTGAAGCGTCCGGGCAACTACGCGCCGACCTGGGCCCCATTTCTGAATTGACGGTGACCTGGCCGATACCGACCACAGCCACCATCGAGCCAGCAATCACGCAGTTGAACTGGCTTCGTCTGAGCCGTGATGGCGTGCGATTAGAGACACAACTGATCGTCGACATGCGGAAGTACGGCGAACCCACGCTGCTCATCGAAGCCGAAGAACGTTTGCAGTTGGACTATCCCGTCAGCAACCAACCGCTCGCGCTGTCACCAGGAGCGATGGCCGGCATGCGTCGCTTGGAGTTTGATCTGACGGAAGAATCAAATGGCCAAGCGATTGTTCAGCTGAGTTTCAACCTGACGGGAGCCACCGGCATTGGGCACGTTCAGCTACCCAAGCTGACGGTGTTAGGAGCGGCGACGCGTAGTTACTTGGCCGTGAGTTCCGTGCCCAATTTGATCGTGCGAATTGAATCCGGCAATGGCAGCAGCGTGTCGACGAATGAATTCGCGGAGCTATGGGGAGGTAGCCAGGTTCCAGACTACGCCTACCAATTCACAGATCCCGTGAGCGGCTGGCGCTGCGAAGGGCAATGGCTGTTGTCACCCGTTACGGCGGATCTGGCGATCCATTACGTATTGGAACCGGCATCGACGCAAGTGTTATTATCGGCCAGCCTGCGCGCTGAACAGCGTGCCATCTTCCAGCAACGATTGCTCGTTCCAGCTGACTTCGCATTGCAACAGGCCTACGTACTTCAAGCTGGTAGCATGACCGTGCTGCGCTGGTCCCGCGGTCACGGGAACGAGATCACCCTGTTCTTCGATGCGCCTCCAACCGGCATGTTTCAGATCGTTCTATCCGGTTACCAGCCCGCTCCGGCGAGCAGCGAACGCGATCTGCCACGGTTACGTTTTGTGGATGCGATTCAACGCACCGTTAGTTTAGACATGTATCGCCAGAGTAGTGTGCTGGCCACGTTTGATTGGCCCAGCCAACCGGCCGTCGTCGATACTCCAGCCTGGATACGCGGGCAACTGACGCAAGCGACGTGGCTGGGGCGTTGGGAGCTGCCCAATGAAAGTCAACCGTGGCAAGTTAATGTCACTCCCAACGATCGGCGCGTGAAAGCGTTGTTGACCAACGTCGTTTCGCGGAGTCAAGGTGTCTGGGTTCATCGGCTGCTTGTCCACATCGAAACCGAGGGAGGCATCTTGGATCGGCTGACGTTCGAGATTCCCGAGGAATGGAAAGCCGGCCTGCAGGATGACCGCGTTTACCGATTGACCTACTCCCAAGCTTCTCGCGCACAAATGGTGCGAGTGACGATCACACCGCTGGAAGCTTTGTCGGCGCTCCAGTTTCAATTCCCTGATCGGCTGATTCCCATCACAGCCGGGCAGCCGCTCAGCATTCCCAATATTCGCCTGCTAGAAACCGGGCAGATCGAGCGACTACTGTACCTGCCATCCTCGATCGATGGTCAGTCGGTGCAATGGCGGGCCACGGGTTTGGAACGGC
>JAGQPK010001053.1 GCA_020426755.1 Planctomycetales bacterium | reverse complement strand
CCAGACTCCGCTTATTGCGTGGCCAAGCCGTGTCGCCGGAACGCTGCTATTGGCACAACGAGGTCGGCTACAACTACCGGATGACCAACGTCGCCGCCGCCATCGGCTGTGCCCAGATGGAACGCATCGACGCTCATCTCGAACGGCGGCAACAGGTTGCCGCGTGGTACAACGAACTGCTTAACGACCGGCAAGACTTGTTTCAATTGCCCACCGTCGATCCGTCAGCACATCATTGCTTCTGGATGTACTCGATCGTCATGCGAGATCGTGAGATCGTGCGGGACAATGTTATTCGGTCGTTAGCGCAGCGTGGCATTGAAACGCGGCCCATCTTCTACCCGGTGCACTGGATGCCGCCATACCAGGAAAGCGTCGGCAGCTATCCGGTTGCCGAGCAACTTTCCAGCAGCGGTATTAGCCTGCCGACTCACGGCAAGCTAACTCGCGACGATGTGGCCTACGTTGCCGATCAGCTCACCGCAACCATCATCGAACAGCAACAGGCGACGACACCCGTACGACGCGCGGCCTAATGCGACGGCGTCTGCGATCGAGACGCACGCTGGGCCGATTTGAAAACAACGTTCCCCAATAGCAAAGCCGTTAACCGTGAAATTCGTGCTCGCCTCCAGCTACGTGCCCTTTATCAAAGGCGGTGGCACCGCAATTGTTGAATGGCTAGATCTGAAGCTGCAAGAGTACGGTCACCAGACCGAAACGCTCTTTCTGCCGTTTGTCGAATCGATGGACACGATGCTCGATCAGATGTTGAGCTACCGGCTGTTTGATTTGACGGACAGTGCCGATCGACTAATTGCCTTTCGACCGCCGGCCTATCTATTGCGCCACCCCCACAAGATCCTGTGGTTCATCCACCACGTGCGAGCCTACTACGATTTGTGGGGTTCGGATTATTGTGGTATCCCCGACACGGCCCGCAACCGTGCATTTCGCGCACGATTGATGGATGTCGATCAAGTCGGGCTGGCCGAATCACAGGCGATCTTCACGAATTCGCAAATCGTTTCGGACCGTTTGACACAATTCAATCGGATGCCGAGCGAAGTCCTGTATCCGCCCGTGCTGGATCCCAACCAGTTCCATTGTTCCAGCTACGATCCCGTCATCGTCTGCATCTGCCGCATGGAAAACCACAAGCGTCAACACTTGTTGGTAGACGCCATGCGATACACACGCAGCAACGCGAAATTGATCCTGGCCGGCCAAAGCCACTCGGGCAGCTATCCGCGCAAGCTCAAGCTGAATGTGCTGAAGTACTGCCTGCAGGGCAAAGTACAAATCTGGGATCGCTGGATCTCTGAGCACGAGAAGAGTCAACTCTTGTCCACCTGTGCGGCGGCTGCGTACCTGCCGTTTGATGAGGACTCGTACGGCTATCCTTCGATCGAAGCGCAACACGCCTGCAAGGCCGTGCTCACCACGACTGATAGCGGCGGCGTACTGGAATTGGTTCAAGACGGCGTGAACGGGTTCATTACCGAACCGGAACCCCAGGCGATTGCGGCCGCCATCGATCGACTTGTCGAAACCAAAGGCCTCGCGGAACGCATGGGACAAGCCGGCCCGAAGCGCATGGCTGAACTGGGCATCAACTGGGACCACGTGATACGCAGGCTCACCGCATGAAGATTCTAGTCGTCAACAATATCGTCCCGTTCCTGCGTGGCGGTGCCGAGAAGCTGGCCGAAAACCTTGTCCGCAATCTCAAGCGTTACGGTCACGATGCGGACCTGCTGCGCATCCCGTTCCGCTGGGATCCGGTCGAGCGGTTGTATGACGAGATCATTGCCTGTCGCAACCTGCGGCTTTACAACGTCGATCGAGTCATCGGTCTCAAGTTTCCGGCCTATCTAATTCCTCATGCACACAAAACAATGTGGCTCGTTCACCAATATCGCCAAGCGTACGACCTGGCGGGTACCGAGCTTTCCAACCTGGGAGACGACCACAAATCCGAGAACATTCGCCAGTGCATCAGTGCCGCGGACAACGAATGCTTCGCCCAGTCACAGGCCATCCATACAATTTCCCGAGTGGTGAAAGAGCGTCTACAGCACTTCAACGGCTTTCCAGCTCAGGTGCTGCATCCACCGCTTGACGACGCGGAGCTGTTCGAGCCCAAAGCGACCGACAAC
>JAGQPK010001052.1 GCA_020426755.1 Planctomycetales bacterium | reverse complement strand
GGTCATCGCCAGCGTCCATCGATTCGTCGGAGCCATCATCCGCCTCGGCCGCTTGGGCTTTGGCCGCCTCTTCAGGTGAAATGGGCAGAGGACGAGCGATTGTCGGGAAGGCTGCTCCAATTTCGCGGAGACATTGCAGCGCACCGTCGTGGGACATCAAGTACATCCGGTCAGTTACCCCGTTCGTAAGAGGCTCGTCGTAGGCGGCGGCGGGCATCGATGCCAGTCGCCGTCCAGTCTCTCCGTCGATCGCGACGATTCGTTGTTGCATATCGAGCACATACACGCGATCCACGCCCACCGACAGGATTTGCTTGACGCCCTTGATTACCCAACGCTCCTCACCCTGTTCGGCACCAATGCAGAACAGTTCGCCGGGCTTGGTTGCTTGGTAGATACGTGCGCCGCTGAGGAGCGGACCGGCTTCAATTTCGTCACCCGTGGTGAAGCTCCAAGCGATTTCGCCATCCATCTCATTGATGGCACTTAGGTAGCCGTCAGACGATGACACCAGCAGACTGCTTGGCGGCAGTTGAACCGCTTCGCCCCAGATCGGTGCTCCCGTCTGGTGTCGATACAGGAGCGTCGGTCCCGCCACGTCCGCCACAAACATCAACCCTTGGATCGTGGGCCAGCTCAACGTGTGGCTGGTGACAAGCGGCATGGCGGTGATTCGCGAGCCCGAGTGGTAGATCCACGGAGGTGTGGTGGCATGGTCCGAGTTTTCATCCGGCAGGCTATAGGCTTCCAAATGGCCGCGGGCGGACGGCACGAACACGTGCGTTGAGCTGATCGCGGCGCCGAAGATCGGATTTAATCCCAATTCACGGTCCCAAATCGTCTCACCAGTTAGTCGGTTGAGCAGATAGAGCTTCGAACCGCTGACGGCCGCGACATACCGATCGTTCGCAGCGGGCCGGAGCGTCGGCTGGCGCTGACTGCCCACGCCGATCGACCAGAGCGTCGCACCGGTCTCGGCATTCAGCGCATGCAAGCCACCCCGACTCGATTGAACGTACATCAATACCAACGGCGTTTGTCGAACCGATAATTTGGCATCGATGCCGCGTGCTTTGAGTTGAATGACGAACTTCTCGGCCAATCGCTCGGCCTCGGCGCGACCGTGTGGCAAACCGGCCGCGTTCAGGTCGTTCTCGCCAAACCGGCGGATGCGATCGCCATAAGTAACTTCGTAGATGTTTTGCGACGTGCTTTGCAGGCTTTCATATGAGTCGACGCCGACAACCTGCAGCCGCACTCCCGCAACATCGGATTGTCCCGCATCCATCTGAATTTGCGTCGACCAGACTTCTTCGAGCCCAAGCCGCTCGTAAGTCGAGGCATCGAGATACAACGGAATCACCTGAGCATCGACGGACGCTGCCCATTGCGACAGAAGTACGGCGATAACGGCAGCCAGGGAGCCGATTCGGAACATGCAACTACCTCAAAGAATCAAAGGCCCACGCGGCAAAGACAAGCGACCGCATCGAACCAAGATGACGTGACCTCTATTCCGCTGAGCACGAGATAGCCCCGAGGCCGCCAGACTCGCAGAAAGCACCCATTCATCATAATCGCCGTGGTTCAACACGCAAAGGCTTAGAAGTGGAGCGTTCACGGTGTGTGTTAAGGGGACTTAGCAATCTGATTTCTGAGTGATGATTGCACTCAATTGAGATCCACGCGCGCCGTCCCCTAGCCGTCCCACGCATTTTTGCTGTCATCGATCTACAGAAGTTCGCCGAAAGGTGCCAGCCGCGGTTCTTGCGGGATTTGGACTTGGCTCCGACGCTGGATTTCGGAATGAGGAATGAACGGTGGTTTTCAGACTTTAACATTCACAAATTCCGCAATCATCATTCAGAAATCGGCTCGCATGTGACAGCAGATTTGTGTGGTACGACGAGGCGCCGTCCCCCCTCCCGCAATGAATCCTCAACTGCCTTGAATCGCGCAGTCCGGGAGGGGGACTCAGGGGGAGGGCGACTGTCGCTGAGTTGTTAGCGGCACAAACGCCGTCTCCGCCTAAGACGAGTTACTTTGACTTGAAGCAGGTATTGATTTCGTGACATAGCGTCCGTTGTGGCCCCCTCCCGGTGTCGAACTGCGTCAAGTAGAGGCCATCGACGGGAGGGGGAACTGCATGTCTTGTATCCCGA
>JAGQPK010001051.1 GCA_020426755.1 Planctomycetales bacterium | reverse complement strand
CCAGCCACTTGCCAGCCGTGCGAATCATGCTGCCAGCGCACCATGTGTGCTAGTGCGCCGCGCCTCAGGCGGAGGTGCATTGATTCACGATGTTCCCGGTGTCGACCTGACCTATAGCGTCGCAGTCCCGGATGACTTGCGCAGCGCTGGACTGCAAGCCGAGCTGTACCGCGTGATGCATGTGTCACTCGTCGAAGTCCTTGTGTCACTCGGCGTGACTGCTCATCGTCACCGACCGGCAAATTCTGCTGACGGCGATGTCGGCTGCGGTCAGCTCAATCAGCATCCGGTTCATGCGCCGTTTCTTTGTTTCCAGCGACACACGGACGGCGATGTACTAATCGGTCATGACAAGGTCTTGGGCAGTGCCCAACGCCGCGGTCGCGGGGCTTTGCTACAGCACGGTTCGGTGTTGTTGAGCGAGTCGCGGTTTGCTCCGGAATTGCCGGGAGTCGCTCAGTTGACCGGCATTCGTGTACCGCCGGCAAGCGAGTTGATTCAGCGCTGGTTACAGGCGTTGCACTCGTTATGGCCCATCGATTGGCACCGTGATCATGACTGGCCAGCGACGCAGCGTGAGCGCATCGAGTTGATACTCGAGCAGAAGTTCAACGCGGCAGCTTGGCGTGATCGCCGCTGAAGCGGGGTCGGTTCGCGATAGTTTAGGGCGACACGCGCTGTGCACGGCATCGTCGCAACACAAGTCTTAGAATTGAGAACCTTCAGCCGATATCTTGGAGCGTATTGGGCGGGATGTAATCCGCGTCGATCCGTGTCATCCGTGGCTAGAACTTAGTTCCCGCCACGGTTGAAGAACTTGCGCAGCGTTTGCGCGGCGGCTTCTTGCGTGTCCTTGGGGGGCGCATGGCGTGAGGAGCCGGAACGCTGCGACATCAGGCCGGCATGTGGCTTCGTGGGCGTTTCTTCCTCCGCAGTCGCTTCCTCTTCGGCAGCAGGGGCTTTGGCGGCTTCGTCCTTCGCTGCGTTGACGTCGATCCGGTTCGTATCATCCATCCGGAATTCACGCGTTTCGAGATCGAGCATCCGAGTGGGCGAATCCATGTCAGAGCCCTCGGACAGCCAATCGTCGATCAGGCCGGCCATGTCGTCATCTGGTTTGGTCGAGCTTTGCGGTCGGCCGGGCGATTTTGAGGCGGCTTTGGGCGCGGCAAGTTGGCTTACCAAGAACTCCAACGGCCCGACCCGAAGTTGGTCACCCATCTGGATGCGCGTCTCGGCGGCGATTTTCACGCCGTTAACGTAGGTACCGTTGCGGCTACCCAAATCGCGAATGGTGACGCCCTGATCGGTGACAGCGATTAGGCAGTGACGGCGACTGATCGCGTCGCTGTTTGCGCGAAGCTGACACTCTTCCGAGCGGCCAATATAGAACTTAGTGGCCGATACCGGGATCTCTTTGCCAGCGCTAGCGCCGCGTAAGACCTTCAGCTTGACGTGCATGATCAGCCTCTCACTCGCAGGTTCACTCTGCTGTGCTTGGAAAACCCACTGCTCAGCATCGGAACGTGGGGAACACCAGTATAATCAACTTTGCGTCCCCGGCAAAATCTCACGATATCAGATAAGACGCCTAACGTCAAAATCTCTTGTCACTTCACCAGCTTATGTGAAGGTTTCATGGGCATCGTCGGCTGGCCGGGCCTGACTACGTTGGCGTTTTCATACGGAGCGCCGCCGCGCCGCCCCCTTATTGAACGACGCAAAGTAGTTCGATTCTGGGGTCCACACCAAGAGTTGGGGCGCGTGACTCTGGGAGGACGTCCACTCACTTTGTCGGCGAACGACAGGATTCCAACGGCTTCGATACGAAGAACTCGCTTGCAAAGCGATAGCTGCGCGATCGCACTCCAAAACACGCGCGCCGTCCCGTCAGATTGTATAACCGGACCGTTTGCGCAATTCGCAACAGTCCCGTCATCGTTAAATTCTGCTACACGCCGACATTTTCTCTACGTGGTGTATTTTTACAGCGACGAGCGACGATCTTCACTCTCGTCCTGGTGACCAAAGTACACGAGAAGGGGAATACAACGTGGCAAAAGCAAAGACGACTAAGCTGGTGGTTGACGAGACTGAAGTTGCAGTTGGCGAACGCGAAGTGACTGTATGCCGACGCCGAGGTGACCGTCGCAGCGATGGTAAGG
>JAGQPK010001050.1 GCA_020426755.1 Planctomycetales bacterium | reverse complement strand
CTGGCCGCAGATCATCCTCTGCGGGCGGCACCGGCTCTGGCTTAATCCCGGCAACGGTGGCGATCACGGTGTTGGGAGCGTTGACGTCGACGACATTCACCGAATCTTCTGCGACGGAGAACAGCTTGTCGTCGATATAGCCGCTGCGGCGAACCGGCGAGTCATGCGTGATTTCGCCCGCCAGCTGTAGCCCAAGATTGCTGCCAGGCGCGGCGTTGACATCGATACGAAAGACTTGCAAGTCGTACTCTTGGACCCAATCGGCCGTTTCTGCGTAACCGTCTCCGTTCGCGTCACGGCGGACGACGTAACTTCGAGAGGTCGGCACAGCCAGTAGGCCATGGACCGCATAGTAACCAAACGCGTGATGGTCGACGGCCGCTTCAGTGGTCGAGAAACGCTCGAACGTGTATTCGTCCAACAGTCGCGGATGGGCGAGATCACCTACGTCGTACAGTGAGACCTGCGCCGGTCCCGTCCAGCCATTGGGCGTGTTGCGACCGACAGTGATGAGGTGCGAGTCATCGATCATTTGTGCGTAGGTCGAGAAGCCCGGAATCGTGAGGTATCCCGCGATAGTTGGCTTCGTCGCTTCAGTCAGGTCGATGGCGAAGAGCGGGTCCACTGTGCGATACGTCACGACGAACGCACGCGGCCCCATGAAGCGAACGGATCGCAGCGTCTCGCCCACGCCGAAGTTCTGCAGCGAGCCGACAAAGTCTAGTACGCCACCATCCTCGCGTAGCACGAACAGATCGTTTTCAGTGGTCTGCGAGAAAACTCCCACGTACGATCGAGAGACCGTTGTCGCGATGCGCAAGTCGCCGTTGTATTCGTCCGCCGAGAACTGGTTCAGCATGTAGCCCGGTACGAGACCCTTTGCAGCGAACTGCGCCGCGCCGGTTTCGGCGTCCCAATTGAATTGCAGGATACGGGTGACATTCCCGTCCTCTGCATTCCAGCCGTTCTCGAAGATATAGAAGTGCTCTAGTGAAGCGTAGACTTCGGTGGCACCGTTGGTGTAGATGGCCGCGGTGTCAGACAATCCCGGCTCGTTGCCGACAACGTTGAAAGACACGAGTGACACGAGCTGCATCGCGCCTTCGCTCAGCGGCTTGTAAACATCTTCAGGTTCCTGCAACAGCCCGGTTCTCGCCACGTTGTCATCCGCGCCGTAGCTCGTATAGTTTGGCAACGCATCGGCGATGAAGTCGCCGGGGCTCTGCGCGATTCGGGCCAAGAACTCCTCGCGTGTTTCGTACACACCCATCTCCGCATCGGGGGACGAGTAGATCACCTCGGGGCCGGATGAAACGGCGGAGTGCGTCAGCGACACGTAGACGTAATCGCCGATGCCGCGTGAAGAAACATACTGTCCTTCGATCTCTGTCCGCTGCACTTGCGATGGTGTTGTACGATCGCTTACATCCAGGACCGTGACGATCGTCGTGTACTCGGGTGAGCCGAAGTACGGCCAGGGCATAATCGCATCAAAGCTGAGTGCGTCGGCCGCCCATGGAATTGGATACTGATCGCCCCAGGTAACGATTTGAGAAATCACGGTGAGCCGATCGCCGTGTAAGAACATGGCGATTGCATCGCCCGCGACGTGGTAGCGACCGACCTCGGCCAGGTCTTCGGCCGGCCAGGCACTCAGAATAACCACATCGTTGCCAGTTAGCGTATAAAGATAGTCCGAGTCAAACTCGACAATATCTCCCTCGTCGACGCCCGCAACTTGAACGTTGGTTTCTGAGTGCCCACGCACATTGGCCGACTCCGCCACGGGCGCTCCATTCGACGCGTCGTACACCCCATCGAAGTAGATCCGATCATAATGGGTCTGGCCGAACAGATGCTCATAACGCTGCAACGCGTCGGCTTGCAGGAATGCGATGTATTCCTCAGCCGTTGAAAACTGCGGATAAGGTTGAGCGATCGTTGGTTGGATGGTGACGCTGGCCTTAAGTTGGCCGTCCACGGTATACGTGAGTGTATCTTCACCAGTAAAGCCCGCGGGCGCTGAATACTCCAGCGTCTTGCCATCTGCGCTAATGTTGACCGTCGCGCCGACCTGAGACGCAGTGACTTGTGTGATTTGCTGCGCCCCGCCGTAATCGGCGCCGAACAAATCGTTGGTCAACACGTTGAGCGATTTCGACGCACC
>JAGQPK010000104.1 GCA_020426755.1 Planctomycetales bacterium | reverse complement strand
GTGCGCATGCCCGACTCCGATCTGCGCGACGCGCAGTTTGCGTTGAGGGTCGGCGGCGGACGCGACGCCGGTGAAGACCATGGGGACCGCAAGTGCGGCAGCGGAGTGAACGAAGTGTCGGCGAGTGAGCGGACTCATGGCGGGATTGAACGACCTGGTAGAAGTGGCCAAAAAACTCGGGGCAGCGGTCGTTGTCGCTCATTCAATCCGCCGCGTCAAGCATTTTCAATTGCTGCGACTTGCTTTGCTTGGCAGACGCTTGGCAGACATTGAATGGTTGTTTGCAATGGGGGTGCCGGTCGCTTATAACTCACCGCCAAGCGTAGTTGGCGAAAGATTGCGGGAACGTTTCAAGGAGCACTCGAATGCGTAACGCTGACCAGAACCGAAGCTCACTCGGATCCCTTCACCGCCGCTCGTTCTTGCGTGCAGCCAGTGCCCTGAGCGTTCCTTACTTCGTGCCGCAATCTGTTTTTGCCAATGCGCCGAGTGATCGACTGACGCACGCCTGTTTCGGTGCGGACGGCATGGGCTGGAGCGACCTCCAGAGTTTGGCGAGCCATCCGCGGATCGAGATCGTGGCGATTTGCGATGTGGATACAGATCGAATGGGCAAGGCCAGCGAAAAGCTGCCGCAGGCGCGACGTTACCAGGACTGGCGGGAGTTGTTGGCGAGCGAAGGCGACAAGATTGATTCGGTGAACGTAAGCGTGCCCGACCATTCGCACGCTCCGATCACGCTTGCCGCACTTGAACGCAAGAAGCATGTGTATTGCCAGAAGCCGCTGACTCATAACGTGGCGGAGGCTCGTGCCGTCGCGCAAGCCGCTGCGACACAAGGCGTCACAACGCAAATGGGAAATCAAATCCAATCGCACGGCTATTACCGCACCGCGACGGAAATTGTCCGCTCGGGATTGATCGGCAAGGTTCAAGCAATACACGCCTGGACGGGTGCGAAGTATACTCAACAACCACGGCCCGCTGGCGCCGATCCCGTGCCGATGTCGTTGAACTGGGATCTTTGGTTAGGCGTTGCACCGAAGCGACCTTTTAAGACGGGACTCTATCATCCCTTCAACTGGCGCTGCTGGCAGGACTTCGGCGGCGGGGCGCTGGGCGACTTCGGCTGTCATATTCTTGACACGCCGTTCAAGGCAGTGGGGCTTACAACACCGCTGACGATTCGCGCCGAAGTGCCAGAAACTTGGCATAGCGATCAATCGCGTCGCGAAGAGGTTTGGCCGGACTGGGAGATTGTCCACTACGAGTTTCCTGGCACGGAGTTGACCGCGGGCAAAACGATCCCCGTGACATGGTATGACAGCGGCAAGCAACCAGACCGTGAATTGTTCGGATTTGCCTCTGCGGACGACAAAGTGCCCGGCAGCGGAGCGTTGTTTATCGGCGAAGACGGCAAGCTCCTGTTGCCTCATGTCGGTGCGCCCTCGTTGCTGCCCGGCAGCAAGAGTTTGGCGGCGCCGTTGCCCCAGGTCGAAGGCTTCAATCACTATCATGCCTACATCGACGCGTGTTTGGGGCAAGGAAGTACGGGATCGTCATTCGACTTTGCCGGTCCGCTGGCCGAAGCAACACTGCTGGGCACGATTGCCGTCAGGTGTCCTAACGTGACGCTGGAATGGAACCCGCAGAAGTTGCAATTCACAAACTCGGCCGAAGCCAATCAGTTTGTGGGCACTGCGAAGTAAACACGTTGCGAGTCAAGTTCGCCGAAAGGCGAGCGTCGAAACTGATTTCGGAATGATGACTTCGGATTTCTGATTGTTGAATGTTGGAATCTGGATGCCTGATCATCGTGCCGGCATTCAAAATCCGAAATCCACAATCAGCATTCCTCAATCGACTGACGAAAGCGAGTTGCCAACGGGCTGCGGTAGACGATAATGGCGGTGTATGTTGGATTCGCTTGCCGCCACTCATGTTCGCCTGCCGTTCGCTCCCAAAACTGGGTGGGGTAGCCGGTTGCGCGGAGGCCTGGTCGCGTCGCTGCTGCTCCATGGCGCGGCTTTGATAGCGCTTAGTCAACGCTGGATTGACCGTCCGCAACCGGTCGAGCGCGTCGTTTTTGCCGGACAGGATCGAGTGGTCAATGTCACCGCGACTTGGTCGGTGATCGCACCGTCAGCGGTGCCAATGGATCAGCCGGTCGAGTCGCCGGTGTTGGTCACGCCTCAGGAGGCGGTGATCGAACGCCAGCATTTTGTACTCGCGCCGACAGAGCTGGACGGCCCAGAGTTGGACGCCGAACCGACAGTGGAGTTGCGGACTGCCGCTCGACCAACCGAGTCCACACCGGCCCAGTTGCCAACGTCTTCACCGCCCTTGCCGCGGGCCGCGTCTCGTAATCCGGTCGTTCCGCGGCCGCAAGTACCGGCTCCAGCGGCTCAAACCAATACCTCGGTCGCCAGTGTTGCTAAGACGGTCGGCAGCGCCGATGTTCCACCCAGCTTTGCCAACAACCGACCGCCGAAGTATCCCGAGGTTGCGGTTCGTCGTCATTGGGAAGGAACCGTTTTGTTGCGAGTACGCATCGATGCGACGGGCCGCGTCGAAGCGGTCGAAGTTGCCAAGAGCAGTGGCTATCCGATGCTCGACGCCGAGGCCGTTAGCGCGGTTCGCCAGTGGCGAGCGCAACCCGCTCGCCGCGCCGGGCAACCGGCTGCCACGACAGAGTACTTGCCGATCCGGTTTGAACTCTAAGATTCGGCGGTCTGTTGCAAGCGTAGATTCATCGCGATGTACGTCGCGTTGCGACAGTGTGATGGTAGGCAGGCGTTTTAACGCCCTTGCTGCTGTTCCTGCATCTGCCGCAGAAAGTCTCCCGAACCTTGTAGATAATCCGTGGGAATCGCGCGGAACATTTCTTCCATCGTGGTATCGCCGCGTGCGATCTGCAGGGTTGCGGCTTGAGCGAAATCGATCATGCCTTTTTCCAGCGCGCGGCGATGTAGTTCAGGAGTCGACTTGCCGTGGATAATCATTTCTCGCAAGTCGTCGTCGACGACCAGCACTTCGGCCAGGCAGATCCGGCGATCATACCCGCTATGCAGGCATTTCTCGCAACCGGCTGGAGCGTAGATCGTGGGTGACACACCCGGCTCAAGCCAAGCTTTTACTTGATCGAAGATGCCAGGCACATCGGATACATCGATGGACAGGCGACATGCGGGGCAAAGACCGCGAACCAAGCGTTGGGAAACAACACCCAGCAGACTGTTCGCCAAGAATGTACGGTTCACGCCGTACGCTGCCATGCTTTGTGATGCCGCGACGGCAACGGGTGCGTGCAAGGTCGCCAACACGAGATGTCCGCTGTTCGCTGCGCGTACCGCCGTCGTCGCCGTAACCGGATCGCGAATCTCACCGATCATGATCACGTCGGGTGCCTGCCGGAGACATGACGCCAGTAGGTCCGGGAAATCGACATCAAGTTTCGAATTAACTTGGGACTGATTGACACCCGGTACGATGAACTCGACCGGGTCTTCCAGCGTGTTGATCTTGCGGTGGCCATCATTGAGGTGTTGGATGCACGCATACAACGTCGTTGTCTTGCCGCTCCCGGTTGGACCTGTCACGAGAATCAGGCCGGCCGGCTTTTGCAGGAGCGCGTGCAGTGAGTTGAGTTCGTTCTGCGGCATGCGCAGGTCGGCAAGTTGCAACAGCCCAATCTCACGGTCCAAAATGCGAATCGTCACGTCCTCGCCGAATACGGTGGGGATCGAATTGACACGCAAGTCGATCGAAGGCCGATTGCGCCGGTGGTGAATGCGGCGGCCTTCACCGGGACGTAGTCGATCAGAAATGTCCATGTCGGCCAGAGCCTTCACGGTCGTGATTGCTCGACGACCGAACTCTGGGCTGAACTTCGTGACTTCCCGCACACTACCCAGATGGCGAATGGCGACACGCGTGTAGTGTTCGTGACTCAGGAAGAAGACGTCGCTGGCGCGGATCTCTGCGGCGTACTCAATCAGCTTGGTGACGGCATCTTCGACGCCGTATGTTTCCCAGTCGATGACGTACTTGGGTTGGCCATCCGCATTGGTGGGTTTAAAGTCTGCGTTCATGTCAACAGTTCGTGTGCCTCTTGTTCGCTCTTCGCAATCTGCAGCAGTTTATCCAGTTTCATAAAGGAGATCACTTGCTGAATGTAGGGCGGCAAACTGTGCAGCACGAGCTGCCCGCCTCGCTCCCGCACGCGGCGATTCAACTGAAGTAGCAGACCGATTCCGGTTGAATTGAGCAGCGTTACATCGCGAAAACTGACCAGAATCGGTCGCGCATAGTCGCTGTCGCCGATACCGCCATCATCCAGACTAGTTTGACGACCGTCAGTCACGACGCCCGCTAACCGGATGCGCATCGTTCCGTCTTCTGCCTGGTTACACTCGACTTGCACGACTGGAGATACTCCTGGAAGGTCGGCCACCTCGGTTTGCCAACGGGTGCGAGGGAAGGGGGATCGAGTTGCCCCATTGGTTTCACAGCGTTCGTTATAGCGCCCAGAAACCGCCATGTCGAGAGAGTAGAGCAGGAGGAGGAGTGAGTGAGTAGAGAGGAGAGCAGGAGAGCAGTAGGGAGTGCCGTTCCTCCCGCGACTCTACTCACTACTGCTCTACTCGTCGCATACTATACTTCCTCGTTCAAAGTGCATGCCTTGTTCTTGTCGCATCGCGACTGACCGACGCACCCCGCCGTGAGTTCTCAACTCCATTCCCGAGAAGGTATTTCGTCGATGCCAACCGCTGCAGATCGTGCCGCTTTTCCCTTGCCCGCCAATGCCACCCAACAAGGTGTCACGGTGCGTGACTGGTTTGCAGCCATGGCCCTACAGGGACTGGTCGCCAAGGGGCTGGAAGTGATGGGAGACCGGGTCGTATCTGAGAAGGAACGCAACCTCATCATGGCCCGACGCGCCTACGCGTTAGCAGATGCCATGTTGATCGCGGTCGAAGAGACTGAATGACCTCGCATGATTACGCTCGGACATTTAGTTTCTGGTTCTCAAATACTCAACCAGATCGGCGACTTGTTCGGCGGTCAGTTCGCTCAACAGCAGCTCTGGCATGAGTGACACTGTTTGGCGATTGAGTGACGCAATGTTGTCGCGTCCTATCTGGTGCAGCCGACTGGTTGCATCCTGGAGTGTCACGGAAGTGTCATTCTGTTGGCTGAGTATTCCCGTGAGGATCTGCCCGTCGTGAGTTTCCAGGACATAGGGCACATACTGCGGCTCGATGAAGCGCGACGGCTCTAAGATGTGTTGCAGCAATTGGCGTGCGTCGTACTTCTTGCCAATCTGATCGAGTGGTGGACCGACGGCAGTGCCGAGATCGCCGATGCGATGGCAGTTCTTGCAGTTGACCCGGTTGCTGGCAAACAACTGTTGTCCGCGCGGGGCGTCAGCGGGCAATTTCAGGATGGCTTCCATGTCAACGACTGCTCCCAGACGCTTCGCCCGTTGGTCCGCCGGCAAAAAGGACTCGAACAGGTCGCGTACCTCGGGAGTTTCATGTCGGCCGCATTGTTCGATAATCGCCGCGCGAGCGGTCGCCGTCGTGCGATCGTCCTCGAGAACAGCTAATAGCTCGAGCGCACCACGCGTGTTCGCAGTGACGCTCGCGATCGAATCGTGCAGGGTCACTGAGTTGGCAGGCTCCGCAGCCTGTGCCCAAGCGAACGTTGCGGCTGGTGGCTGCGGACCGTCACCTAGCGATGTAATCCAGTCACGCAGGAGCTTGGCGCCACGCCGGTCAACTTCACGAGAGCCGATGCGCGGCATCCGCCCACCGCCGGTCTTGGAGACTCGGTAGAACAACACCGAACGCGTGGGATCTCCCGAGGCAACGAGCTTGGCATCTGCGATGCCGAAAGCGCCCTGCGTCGGGCTCACATCGATCAAATTCATCCTGTCATTCGTCATTTCGTACGAAAGCAGGATGGTGGCCGTACCTCCCGCGTTGAACTGGTGACAATGAGCACAGTTCACTGCCAGGTAGGATCGTGCACGCAAATTCAAGTCCGCCCGCTCGTCATACGGATCGACCAACGGATTCTCTGCATCGGCAGTTGAGCTCTGCAGCCAACCCAATTCACGCCACTGTTGAAGCTGTCGAGCGCCGTTTACGAAGGCGTTCGTGTCGAGTTGCTCGATACTCATTGCCAATGGTGATGCGGACTGAATGCCAAAGTTGGCGGTCGCCTTCTCAACCCAAGGATTGTGACAGATGATGCACTCTTTGCGCCCGTGGACGCGCCAACTCTGTTGACGTCGGCCTCCTGGGGCGTTGGCATCCTCGATTTCTAGCGCCAGTTCGGTTCCGGCTGCTCCGACCAGTTCCGCATCGGCTTGCGATTCGTTCCAGACATAGGTGTAGGGGCGCCAACGCTCGCCTTCGAGCAGGAGAACTTGCGTCTCCAAGTGGCGCAAGCTGCTCGGATCGCCCGCTTTCATTTCAATGCTGATCTGTTTGGCCAGCACCGTACCGTCAGGATAGCGCCAGCGGCCATTGCGATTGCGTTGCAATGGATCGTTGCCCGGAAGGGCGATCCAACGTTGTGACTGACTGTTGTCAGCCCAGCTCTGGGCATTGATGCGGTAGGGCATGACGCCGGGTGCTGGCGTGAGATCGGTTGTTGAAGTGAACAAGCCTGTTTCGCTCAACCGATGAGGAAACGCTTGGCTTGTATCAGGTTCCTCATTGACGACGAGTTCGTAGATTTGGTCGCGATAGTCAAGCAAGTACAACTCACCCGCATTGTCTTCGCAGAAGCCAACCAGTTGCAGCGGTGTGTGAGCGAGTTCATGATGCCAGGCGACACGATCGTCTTCCATTCGTGCGCCCCACATCACGCCCGACTGATAGTCACCGTAAACGTAGACTCCGGCCAGGTCGGGCAGGCGTTGACCACGATAGACAAAGCCTCCCGTGATCGACGCCGCCTCGGCGTGTGAATGCTTGATTGTCGGCGGCAAGATCGGCGCGGGACCGGGTGTGTCGTTGGGGCGTACGGGCTGATCGCCTTCGACGATGCTCCAGCCGTAGTTGCCTCCCTTTTGTACGCGGTCGATCATTTCCCACATCTCCCAACCGACGTCGCCGACCCACAAATCACCGGTTTGCCGATCGAAACTCATCTTCCAGGGATTTCGAAATCCGAAGGCGTAGATCTCGCCCCGCGCCTCAGGTAGGTGCACGAACGGGTTGTCACTGGGAATGCGGTAGGGGCGACCCGAGTCGACTTGATCCACGTCGATTCTGAGAATGGCCGAAAGCAAATTGCTGACGTCTTGACCTGCATCCAACGGATCAGGCGGGGAAGGTGATGCGCCGTCGCCAGTCGTGATATACAGATAGCCGTCCGGACCAAACTTGATACACCCACCGTTGTGGCCACTGCCCAACCACGTGATCAAAATCTGTTCGCTGTCGGGATCGATTTGCAACGAGTCGGTGCGTGTCCGGAAGCGGCTTACACGACTCCCGTCGGGCCCGGCGCCCTGGAGTACATAACACACGAAGACTTCTCGGTTCTGCTGGAAATGTGGATGAAATGTCAGCCCGTACACCGCTTCCAGGTTCGGGTACTTGTCTTTCATCTGCAAAACGAGCTCTCGCTGTTTGGTATCGCGCTGCGGCTGAAAGGCGTAGATCCCGCCGTCTTGTTCGGCCACGAAGAGTTCCGTGAGGCCGGGGGCATTGGTTAGCACGACTGGTCGGTTAAAACGCAGTGCGGGGAAAGCAGGCCGTACGCGATAGGGCGGCGGCGCATCCGGGGCCCCACGCAATTGCGACTGCGTCCAAGGAGTTCGTGCTGCGAGTGTTGTCGCGAGCGACGGTTCGGCGCCGCCCAGGATGGCGACTAAGCCGGCACAGTGCAGCGCGAAGCACAGTGTCCACAACCGAGGTTGCACGAAAGTAGAACGATGCGCGCTACAGAGCGTGGCCGCCATACGTACCTCAAACTTCGCTCGAGTTCGGACGGGAGGCGACGAACGGTGCGGTTCGCGGCAGTGCGTCCGGGGGGTAAAAGTTTGAGTAGTATAGTCAAGAAGGGTATGCGGGAGCGAGACAATCGTGCGAATCGAGGATGCAATTCGCCCCCGCATACCCGCCGCGGACTACTAGCCCGAAAGCCCGCGGCAAACCAACCATAGATCCAGCGACGCGAATGCATTCACTAGTGGATTGTCAATTCGGTCGTGGCGGACTCTTCCGCCGAATTCGCCTCTGCATGGATGTCGTCTGGTGCCATCAGTTCTCCGCGGCGGATGGAGACGTGCTGCGGCGCTCGCAGCCCGATCTTCACCCGACCACCGATGACGCGGCAGACGGTGATCTCAATGTTCTCTCCAACCAAGATGGATTCCTTCTCTTTGCGGCTGAGAATAAGCATCATTGAATCTCCGTTAACGTCAGGGGAGGAAAGGCAGTTTCTGCATCGTTGCTTTGTCAAACGACAGCTGTGTCTCAACCGGGCGTAGTTTTTCATCTAGATCTGTTGGGATAGCCCAATTTGGACAATCGGACCGACATGCTTTTTTTAAAAACTCAGAAACTTACGGGGGAAGATTGGTTGGGGGGAGGCCATCGGTTATGATCACAAGCAGCGGAGACCGCATTCTTTCTGAAAAATCGTGTCGGTTGCGGTCCACGTTTTGGGTTTAGCTAGGGGCAAGTCGTCATGCACGACGACCGTTTGAGCTCGTTGGTATCAACGGGTGTGACTGACCATTCGCTGGTGCGCCGCCTGCGACTGGGTGAGGAAGATGCGGCGACGCAGCTGTATTTGCGCTACGCTAGGCGTCTGCGCTCATTGGCTGCCGCGCAGACGTCCGCCCAGCTCAAGCCGCGTTTCGACGAAGAGGATGTCGTGCAGTCGGTGTTTCGTACGTTCTTCCGACGGGTGACCGTGGGGTTGTACGATGTGCCACCAGGGGAGGAGTTGTGGCATCTGCTGCTGGTCCTCGCTCTGAACAAAATTCGCAAGTTGGCGACCCACCACCAAGCGAAAAAGCGAGATGTGCGGCGAACTGGGCTGGCAGAACAGTCGGACGGTTCGCTCCATGCGACATCCGGCGACGAAGAATCGCTGCATATGCTGCGATTGGTAATCGACGAGATGTTGCAGGAATTGCCTGAGACTCATCGCGTGATCATCGAACGTCGCATTGCCGGCTATCAAGCGGAAGAGATCAGTCAAGAAGTTGCACGATCGAAACGCACGGTGGAACGTGTACTGCAAGAGTTCCGACAAAAACTGAGTCGGCTGATCGACTCGAATTGAGACGGAGGCAATCTGCTTGCCTCCGTTGGCGAGGATTGGATGTCACGCCCTCATTTCAGTGCCGCCGGGGATACTAGCACCGCGGCGCGCCTGACGTTGGATGAAGTTATCGAAGCGTTCGAGACAGCGTGGGAATTGGCGGGTGACGCCGATCCGCGTCACTATCTGCCGCATCGCGCGCACCCCGAGCGGAATCGAATCGGCCTTGAACTCTTGTGCGTTGATATCGAGCGTCGTTGTGCCGCGGGGCGTCGCCGTGAACTCGATGCCTACCGGCGCGACTTTGCTGAAGTGCTGGCTGATTCTGAGTCGCTACACCGCTTGGCGTTTGAAGAGTATCGCGCGCGTCTGAGTGGCGGCGAGCGAATTGATCCGGACGAATACGCCGCGACACTTCATGTGGACACACGCGACTGGCCGCGTCCTACCACTGGTGATACCGATTTGCCCTGCCGTGACCAAACAAACCGCCGGGGTGTTGCCGACAATGATGACTTAGTCAGCGCCGTTCCGGAAAACGCGATCAATCTCTTTCCGGAGTTCCAAGCATCCCGAACGCTTGGAGTCGGCGCGTTCGGTCGTGTCTACTTAGCCAAGCAGAAGTCACTCGCTGCCCGTGACGTCGTCGTCAAGATCACCAAAGCTGTCTGGTCGGAGTCAGACAATTTGGCTCGATTGCAGCACGACAACATCGTGCCGATCCATTCGGTTCACCGCGCCGGCGACTTGCAGGCCGTCTGCATGCCTTACCTCGGGGCGTGCACGCTCGCGCAACTCCTGTCAGACGGCGTCAGTGGCGCCTCATTATCATTTGATGAATTCTGGCATGTGCGCACGCAACGCGATCACGAAGTTCGCTGCTTAGAAATTGCCAAGGGCTTGGCCGATGGCCTGGAGCATGCGCACTCCAAGGGAATCGTGCATCGGGACTTGAAGCCGGCCAACATCTTGTTGACCGAAGACCGCCAGCCCCTGCTGCTCGATTTTAATTTGTCCGCGAATACGCATGCTGATCGCCAGTCGAATTGGATTGGCGGCACGGTGGCCTATATGTCGCCGGAGCATTTGCAGGCCGCCTGTACCGACGGCGAAGTGGACCATCTGTCCGATATCTATTCGTTGGGGGTTGTGTTGTTCGAGATGCTGACCGGGCGCGTGCCGTTCAGCGCTGCTCGTAACCTTGACACAATTGATGTGCCGCTGATGTTAGTTGAACGAGCGCGAATCGGCTGTGCACTGGACGAGCTTCAGAAGCAATACTCGCTGGGTACGGTTGCGATTCTGCGACGATGTCTGGAAAGTGAGCCGTCCGCTCGCTATCAATCGGCCGCGCAGTTGGCGGAGGATCTACAGCAGCAGTCTCAATATCTGCCGCTACGGCACACCGCGGTATCGTCACGCATCGAACCGCTGCGCAATTGGACTCGTCGCCAACCGCGCTGGAAGATGTTCAGCGCTGTTGCCGTGTTGACCGTCGTGGCCGTCAGTGTGCTCACAGTGTTTCTGGCACGCTCGTACGTACACAGCCAACGTCTGGCCGCAGAACTGCAGGTTCACAGGTTTGAAGAGGACTTCATCGCCGCCCGTGCTGCGCTTAGTGCGCCCTGGCATGACGTAACGACTTGGCAAGATGGAATCGATTTGGGGCGTGATCTGCTGCGCCCCTTTCAAGCTTCGTCACCCGACTGGCGCACTGCGCGTGCCTTGCGGTGGCTCGAACCGACAATGCGAGCCCGCGTCGTTGGCGAGCTGCAAGACATCGAGGATCTGTTGAAGCGTTCTGCGCGGCGCCAGTGGCAATTGAGTTCCCGCACAACATTAGCCCCACT
>JAGQPK010001049.1 GCA_020426755.1 Planctomycetales bacterium | reverse complement strand
TCACTGGACCTATGCAGACGAAATGATGCGTGCAATGTCGGCGCCCGGGGCGGGTAACGCCGGCACGATTTTCGCGAAGGCAGTCGACAAGGACGCCATCGCAGGCGCCGTGAAACGAATCGACGATCGGTTTGCCAGTTCTGACAATCCCACTCGAACACAGACCGAAGCGGCGTTCGCGCAAATGTTTTCCGACATGCTGGGCAACATTCAAGCCTATATACGCAATATCGGTCTGGCTGTCGTGTTCTCGCTGTCGCTGGTAGCCGGCAATGCAATGGCGATGTCGATGCGCGAGCGAACGACTGAGATCGCGGTGCTCAAGGCTATTGGCTTTTCACGCAATCGAGTGTTGGGGATCGTGCTGGCGGAATCGACATTCGTGGCGCTACTCGGCGGTCTCATCGGAATGGGATTGGGGTGCCTCTTCCTGCAAGGCTTGCACACGATGAGCGCTCAGTTCTTCCCGTTACCGCTGTCGCAGTTGGTCGGTCCGTGGTTGCTTTACATGTTGGTTGTTGCTGCCGGCATTGGTTTATTCAGCGGAATCGTACCGGCGGTTCGCGCGGCACAGCTATCCGTTGTCGATGGTTTGCGGCACGTCGTCTAATGGGTGGAAAGCAAACCACGCATGAGATTACCAGGTTCACACAGAAGGCACTCGTTACGCGAAGCTCGCACGACGTATCTTCGCTGTGATAAGAATAAAATTGAACAATGATTCCACTCAAATACAACCTGCGAAATCTGCGCGTCCGCTGGGTGACGACGTTGATGACCGTCTTGGCCACAGGGCTTGTCGTCTGGGCCACCGTATTGACGTTCGGTTTGACCGATGGACTGGATCATGCACTGCGTGTCACTGGTGATCCGCTGGATCTGATGGTATTACGCAAAGGCGCAAATGACGAAACATCAAGTACGATCACACCGGACATGGCGCGGCAGATCGCAGCGCTGCCCGGAATCGCAGCCGACGGTCAGGGGACGGCGCTGAGCTCGGCGGAATTCGTGACCATACTTACGAAGCCCCGTCGTGATGGTGGCGGTACGACGAACCTCATTGTGCGCGGCCTGACGGACGTTGGCCGCGCGTTGAGGCCAGCGTTTCAAATTGTCGAAGGACGTGATCTCACGCCAGGTGTCAATGAGGCGATCACAAGTCGACAAATGGCAGGACGGTTCGAGAATCTGCGGATTGGTGAGAGTCTCGATATCAACCAGGTTCAATTTCGGATCGTGGGTTACTTTGAGGCGGGCGGAAGTGCAGCGGAGTCGGAAGTGTGGGCCGATCTGCGAGACCTAACTGGCGCACGCCGGCAGCAAGGGGCCATCTCGATCGTACAGTTACGTGCCGTTGACGCCGCCGCCAAAAAGTCACTCACCGACACACTGCGCGACGATGAGCAATTCAAACTCAACCCGCTCGACGAAGTTGAATTCTATGAAAACCAGAGTTCTGCTTCGATCGCGATCAAAGTCGTCGGTTACATTATTGGTCTGTTTCTGACCTTCGGTGCGATGTTTGCGGCGGCCAATACGATGTATGCGGCGGTGGCGAGTCGTGGACGCGAAATCGGCACTCTCCGAGCACTCGGCTTTCGCCGCCATTCGATTCTGACATCCTTTATGCTCGAATCCGTTGTCATTTGCTTGTTGGGCGGTCTGCTCGGTTGCCTGGCAACGCTGCCATTCAATGGTCTCTCGACTGGCACCGCGAATTGGGCAACATTTAGCGAGATCACATTTGCGTTCCGCTTTGGTCCCGCCGTGTTCCTGCGCGGTTTGGTGATGGCGTTGACCATGGGGTTACTCGGCGGACTATTTCCTGCCATCCATGCGGTACGGCTGAAGATTGTGGACGCGCTCCGTTCGCGGTAACGATCGCCGATTCGACTTTGCTATCAACGGCGGCGTCGCGGGCTGTCCCCCCTCCCGCAATTGGCTCCCAACTGTCTGAAGGCGCGCAGTCCGGGAGGGGGATTCAGGGGGAGGGCGATAGATACTGAGTGTACACGCGCCGCAGCAGTCGCTTCCACGAGCGACCATCTTGTTCGTGGGCTGTCACAGCGCGACGAATCGACGCAATTCTCACCCAGGCCATACTCATTGCGAATCGATTCGGCCCCGGCACAGTCAACCGTGATCGGAGGCTTAACTGGTTCCCT
>JAGQPK010001048.1 GCA_020426755.1 Planctomycetales bacterium | reverse complement strand
AGGTTTAAAGGAGCTCCTACGTCCATCGCCGACGACCTGGTTCAATCATACCGATCACCGTGTAACCGAATTCCCTTCGAAGGGTGTGGCGTGCTTTGATTGTCACGTCAACGGACATGCTTCAGGCGCATTCGAGCTCGGTCCAGACTCCCGACCCAACTTGGCGCGCCTGCGAGTTGATACTCCTACGATGCGCGGCAACTTCAATCTAATGCAGCTGTCGTCGAAGCGTTCAATCCGTAGCATGGATCACTTTTCTGAGGTTGAGGAGTACTTTGATGGCGATCCAGGAATGCAGCAGGCGATCGGTCCTCGCGCGATAAAGCGAGAGGTCAGCAATCGCATGGGGGATTTCAATGCACTTATCGACTATCCACCTGCACCCAAGCTCAGCCCGCTAATGAAACTTTATCGCGACAAAGCAACGCCAGCGGAGCTTCGTGGCGAGGCAATCTTTCATGGAAAGGGACAGTGTGCCACCTGTCACTTCGGTGCGGCCTTCGTGGACGACTGCATGCACGATTTGCAAGCAGAACGATTTTACATCGGGCGCCCGGAAGGACCGATCAAGACATTTCCCCTACGCGGTATCAAGGATTCACCTCCGTTTCTGCACGACGGTCGCTGCCCGACGTTACACGACGTCGTTGAGTTCTTCAATCTTGTGCTTGAACTCAACCTAACGGCGAACGAGAAGGACGATTTAGTCGCGTACATGCTTTGCTTGTAGTGGTGATCCGAAACTACTTGCTCTGCCTCCCTGCCGCACGTTTTCCCGACGGCGCCCCACGCTGCATTCGCACGGCGCCTCGAACTTGATACTCGGTGAGTGCGAGTCGCGGAACCCGAATCGCGAAACGGTTGTGGACGGGTTTACCCTGTTGGGAGAGCAAGCAAAAACTCAGCGGGTGCGGTCAGTTATGCCTTACCGGCGACGGCTTCATTAGCAGGGCCGTGGGCTTCCCTGGCTGGCGGCGTGAGCATGACGAGTTCCCAGGTTAGCGCCGCCGGACCCACCAAAAACAGGGCATAGTAGGGAGCGTGAATCACTTCCGCCAACCTCAGTAGCATCTCAACCACGGCCACCAGGAAAGCTACGACGCATTGTCCTCGCTTGTTGCGAAGCGTCGTGCGCGGATCCGTCAACATGAAGAAGACGAAGAGCTGATACATGGGGCCGGTCAAGGGTGCGATATTGGCAAGGTACGAAGTGCCGGTGATTGCGCTCCGAACGGCCGACAGTGTCAGAAAAGAAATCACGTACGTCACGCAAATATGGAGACGTTTGAGTCGACCCACAATCACGGATCCAAGCGCCCAGACAACCAACATTGGCCACAGCGAATTGCCCCACTGGATGCTAAGACTGGCCGCCACATGCGGGTACATGAAGAGCAGCGCGCTGACGCCGAAATTGGACGGGTTCCAAAGGTGTCGATTTCGAAAGCGCAGTACGTACTTCGATGCAATCGAAAGCGTCGCACAAAGTGCATAAGGCCAATAGAACGGCGAACGAACTAAGATTCCCACGCTAATCCCTGAGATATACGCACTGGCTAGGTGGGGAATACGCTGAGCCATTAGCAGGCCCAATGCTGATTCACAGATGATTGCCGTACCAATTGCCAAGAACGTACGAGTCCAACTTTCTAGAAAGCCGAACGTCAGCTGACCCGTTAGCAAAACGCACGTGATCAATGCGGGCGCGAGGGCGCGGTTGTCTAGAATTCCCCAGCCGCGCCGCCGGGGACTGCCGAGTGGCTCTCCTGACGTCACGCTGGCGGTACAGTTGCCATTGTTATCAGTCGTTGTCGCTGATTCGACGGCCTTCAAGTTAACTTGGCTCATGGCGATTCCTCGACACGATGGACTTGATCGACGGCGGGGGACTCAAGTGTTTGCACGATTCCAGATGGCCAGTGGATTTCGACTCGATCGACTTTTGGCAACTGCCCCAAGCCGAAATGAAGTCGACGTTGGTTCTGTGCGGCGTACCCACTGGCAGCGACAAGTTCTTGGAGTTGTTGCTGCCCATCCCAGAACACGCGGACCTGCGCGCCAATCGCACTGCGGTTGCTTTGAGTGCCATTCAGTTCGAAGTCGATCCAATGGCGATCTTCCGCTACGGTATTTCGATAGATTAGCAGTGGGCCACGTTGATTCGCGACCAAG
>JAGQPK010001047.1 GCA_020426755.1 Planctomycetales bacterium | reverse complement strand
CCGATGTAGGTGACATAGGCGACGATTAGCGTCGCGAAGAATGCGGCTTCCGAACACAGGAATGCAATCATACCTACCTTCTCAGTCGTCCAAACGGTTACGCTCGGACCGACGGTGCTCGGGAGAATGCGTTCCGGTTGGCCGGACGGTTTTCTATTTGGTAAGTCACTCATGCTTCCAATCCGGGTCATCAGGGTGTTTCAAGTCCCAGAGCGGTCGTCGGCTGCGGACGGTCGGTGTGACTTCGAAGTTGTATGTCGCTGGAGGTGATGTGGTTGCCCATTCCAACGTCCATGCGTCCCACGGGTCGTCACCGGCGCTCGCACCGGAGCGTAGCGATTGGATGATGTTCCCAAAGAAGATCGCAAAGCCGATGCCCATCAGGAATCCGCCGACCGTCGAGATCTGGTTGAAGATTTCCCAGCCTTGTCCGGTCTGGTACGTGTAGACGCGTCGCGGCATGCCCATGATGCCGACGATGTGCATCGGGCCGAACAGGAGATTGAATCCGACTAAGGTAAGGCCAAAGTGCCAACTGCCCAGACGGTTACTCAGCAACTTGCCCGTCGCTTTGGGAAACCAGTAGTACATCCCCGCCAGCAACCCAAACAAGCTGCCACCGAACAGGACGTAATGAAAATGGGCGACGAGGAAATAGCTGTCTGTCACCTGCCAATCGACAGGTACGGTCGCGAGCATCATGCCGCTCAAGCCGCCAATCAAGAACATGGCAATGAAGCCAAGTGCAAACAACATCGGCGTTCGCATCTGCAAACGACCGCCGTAAAGTGTGGCGGTCCAGTTGAATATCTTGATTCCGGTCGGAACCGCGATCAGGAAGCTAGACACCGAGAAGAACGCATCGATTGCGTCATTGAGCCCCACGGCGAACATGTGGTGCGCCCACACCCCCATTGCGATAAACCCGATTCCGACGGTGGCCATGGCCATCGAGGTGTAGCCGAAAATCACTTTGCGCGAAAAGACGGGAATGACTTCCGAGACGATTCCGAACGCGGGCAACGCCAAGATGTAAACCTCCGGGTGCCCGAAAAACCAAAACAGATGCTGCCACAAGACGGCCGATCCGCCTGCCTGCGTGTCGAAGAAGTGTGCTCCAAGATGGCGATCCATCAACAGCATGAACTGCGCGGCAGTCAGCGGCGGGAACGCAAACAGGATCAAGAATGCATCCACCAACATCATCCAAACAAACAGCGGTAGCTTGCTAACATGCATCCCCGGCGCACGCATCGATACAATCGTCGCGATCAAGTTGATGGCAAACGCCACGGTCCCAATGCCGCTGACCATGGTTCCCAAGATCCAGTAGTCAGTGCTATTGCCTCGACTGTAAGCCGGTTCGGTCAGCGGCGCGTAGGCGAACCAACCCACATCGGGAGCCGAGCCAGCGCCGAATAGTCCCATGGCAGTGAAGTAGCTGAGATACAGAATGCAACCACCGAACAGCGACAACCAGAACCCCATCGCGTTCAGACGGGGAAACGCCACGTCGCGGGCACCGATCATCAACGGCACTAGGTAGTTGGCAAAGCCGGTCAGCATTGGCATGACGACAAAGAAGATCATCGTCGTGCCATGCATGGTGAATAACTGATTGTATGTGTCTGCGTTGATTAGCGTATTGTTCGCAGTCCAGAGCTGTAAGCGAATGATCATCGCTTCCATCCCGCCTATGACGAGAAACAATAGGCTCATCATGAGGTACAGCAGTCCGATACGTTTATGATCTACGGTTGTCACCCAGCGATGCAGCCGCGTAACCCAAGGCATAACTTCGTTGGCTAGATCGCTCGCCATCATTACTCCAATGTTGTCAAGTAATCGACGATCGACTTCACGTCCGCGTCCGACAACCTCATGTTTGGCATCCGACACCCGCGCTTGATGTTGTCGGGATTGGTGACCCAGCGAGTCAGATTCACACGGTTGTTCTCGACGATTCCTGCGCAAAGCGTCTTGCGACTCATCAGATGCGTCAGGTCGGGACCCGATCGCCCACTGGCACGAGTCCCTCGAATCGTGTGGCAATTCATGCATGCCATTTCCATGAACTGCCTTCGGCCGATCTCCACCGCCGGATCATGGTTCGCGTCTGCTTGCTGGTGTTCGACCCACTGGGCAAACGCCGCCTGCGAAACCGACTCGATT